>CALMBS010000492.1 GCA_937860285.1 uncultured Chloroflexota bacterium | reverse complement strand
AAATTCTAGGTTTGGAAGAGAGATGGTGCAGGAAGAACTCGAGGCGCGGGAAGAGCTAACTGAGAAACTGATCTCGGTGAACCGTGTGGCCAAGGTCGTCAAGGGCGGCAAACATCTGAGATTCAGCGCCCTGGTGGCCGTGGGTGATGGCAAGGGCCGTGTGGGAATCGGCATGGGGAAAGCCAACGAGGTATCGCTGGCCATCCAGAAGGCGGGAGCCGTGGCCAAGAAGAAGATGGTCCAGGTGCCGCTGGTCGGGACCACCATTCCGCACGAAACGGTTATGAAGTACGGCGCGGCCAGGGTGATGCTCAAGCCGGCGGTGCCGGGGACCGGCGTTATCGCGGGCGGCACCATGCGGGCCGTCCTGGAGGTCGCCGGCGTGAAGGACATCCTGACCAAGTGCCTGGGCACCACCAACTCCGTGAACGTAACCAAGGCAACGCTGAAGGCCCTGACCGAGCTGAGGGAGCCGGAGAAAGTCGTCTCGGAGCGGAAGGGTGCGCCGGCAGCGAAAGGGTGAAGCTGAATTGGCCAAACTGATGATTACCTGGGTGAAGAGCGATATCGGCTACGAAGAGAGCCAGAGGAAGACCATCAAGGCCCTGGGTTTGCGCCGCCTCAATCAGAGTGTCAAGCACGATGACTCGCCGGCCATCCGCGGCATGGCGATGAAGGTGAAGCACCTGGTCAGGGTGGAGGAGGTGGAGGACTGATGCCCAGACAGCATGATCTCACTCCGCCGCCGGGGTCCCGGCACGCCAGGAAGCGCGTAGGGCGCGGGCTCGGCAGCGGGCACGGCCGCACCGCCGGGAAGGGCAACAAGGGTCAGAAGAGCCGCAGCGGGAAGGGTATCCATCCTTACTTCGAGGGCGGCCAGCTGCCGCTGCACCGCCGGCTGCCGGGGAAGCGGGGTTTCACCAACATCTTCAAGATCGAGTACTCCGTGGTCAACGTGGGCCGGCTGAACGCCTTCGCGGCGGGCAGCGTAGTGGGGCTGGAGGAGCTCATGATCTCCGGGCTGGTGAGGTCCGCCTCTAAGCCGGTGAAGATCCTGGGGAATGGGGACCTTGACCGTGCCCTGAAGGTCAAGGCGGACGGGTTTTCCGCAGCTGCCAGAGAGAAGATACTGGCCGCGGGGGGCACCGTGGAGGTGGGGAGTGGAACAAAGGCAAGCTAGACCACGTCTCATCCAGGCGATGATCGACGCGTTCAGTTTGCCTGATCTCCGGGGTAAGCTGCTCTTCACGCTATTCATCCTCATCATCTTCCGCTTCGTGGCGCAGGTCCCCGTGCCGGGGGCGAACCCTGACGCCATGGCGGAGGTCCTCAAGGGCAACTCCCTCTATGGGATGCTGGACCTGTTCAGCGGCGGGGCCATGAAGAGCTTCAGCATTCTGGCCATGGGGGTCTATCCCTACATCACCGCCACCATCGTGATGCAGCTGCTGCAGCCGGTGATCCCCCAGCTGATGGCGCTGTCCCGCGAGGGAGAGGCCGGACGCAACAAGATCAACATGTACACGCACTCGCTGGCGGTGCCCCTGGCGGCGCTTCAAGCGTACGGCCAGGTGGTGATTCTGAGCCGCGAGACGGCGAACATCGGCGGCGTTTCCATGCCCGCAGTCGATCCCGGCGGGGCGCTGGGGTGGGCGGCCATTATCCTGTCCATGGTGGCCGGGACCATGTTCCTGGTGTGGCTGGGCGAGCTGATCACCGAGCGCGGTATCGGCAACGGCGTGTCCATCATCATCTTCGGGGGCATCGTGGCCGGAATGCCGGGGCTGGTGACCAAGGGCGAGCTGGCGTGGTCGGACCAGAAGTGGGGCATCATCGTCTTCGCGGTCCTGGCGCTGTTCACCGTGCTGGCCATCGTCGTCTTCACCGAGGCCGCCCGGCGTATTCCGGTCCACTACTCCAAGAGCGTGTTTCGCGGTCGGAGGATGTACCGCCAGTCGGGCTCCACGCACATTCCGCTCAAGGTCAACTCCGCCGGCATGATACCGCTGATTTTCGCCATGTCCCTGGTGATGCTGCCCGGAATCATCGCCAGCTACTTCGGCAGCAGCCAGAGCGACGGATCGGTAGCCCACTTTCTGGCCCAGTGGGACACGCACTGGAGCTACTGGCTGGTTTACTTCGTCCTTGTGGTGGGCTTCACCTTCTTCTATACTATAGTGGTCTTCGAGCAAATGAACCTGGCCGAGACCCTCCAGAAGCAGGGCGGCTTCATACCGGGGGTGCGGCC
>CALMBS010000491.1 GCA_937860285.1 uncultured Chloroflexota bacterium | reverse complement strand
GTCAGCACCAACACCATAATGAACTTCTAACGAAAGGGAGGCGTATTTACATGGCTCAGGTATACTTCGACGACGTCAAAGAAGGACAGGATATCCCCACCCTGGAAAAGACCCCGACCCGCAGGACCCTGGTGCAGTGGGCCGGCGCATCCGGCGATTTCTTCGAGCTGCATTATGACAAAGAATTCGCGCAGTCCCTGGGCAACCCCGATGTCCTTGTCCATGGCAGACTTGAAGCAGCCTATCTGACCCAACTCCTGACCGACTGGGTCGGCGAGAAGGGCCAGGTTAAGAAGGTCAGCGTCCAGTATCGCGGCAACGCCTTCCCCGGACAGAAACTGCTCATGAAGGGTATCGTTACCAAGAAGTATCAGCAGGGCGGCGAGAACCTGGTTGATCTGGAGATCTTCGTGGAGAACCCGGAAGGTAAGAAGATCACCCCAGGCACCGCCACCGTTGCTCTTCCCAAGAAATAAGTCACACCTTCACAAGGACCAAACGCTTGGGGGCAAGACTCAAGGGTAGAAACGCGCTTGTAACTGGTGCAGGCAGGGGGATTGGCAAGGCAGTAGCCTTGGCGCTGGCGGAGGAGGGAGCCAACATCCTGGTCTGTGACCTGGGAGTGGCTGCCGACGGAACCGGAGCCGACAAAACCCCTGCCGACAGCACTGTAGATGAATGCCGCAGGCTTGGAGTCAAAGCCATCGCCCACTACGGAGACGTCTCCAGCTTCAAGGCTGCCGGGGACATGGTCCAGGCCTGCGTCAATCACTTCGGTAGAATTGACATCCTCTGCAACATAGCCGGCATCCTCAGGCCAAAGATGATCTTCAACATGGCCGAAGAGGATTTCGACAAGGTGCATGGGGTTCACCTCAAGGGAACCTGGAACCTCTGCCGGCACGCTTCTGTCTTCATGAAGCAGCAGAAGTACGGCCGGATAATCAACACCACCTCAGAGGCCTACGCCGGAACCGTTGGCCACACCAACTACGGCTCGGCCAAAGGCGGCATCGTCAGCCTGACCTACGCGGTGGCCCGTGAGCTGGGGCGGTACGGCGTCACGTGCAATGCCTTTGCGCCCCGCGCCCGGACGAGAATGAGTGTAGGATCCGACCAGGATGCCGGGCTCCAGAAGAGGATCGACTCGGGGCTGATTTCGGAAGACC
>CALMBS010000490.1 GCA_937860285.1 uncultured Chloroflexota bacterium | reverse complement strand
TAGACCGGGAGAAGCTGCTGAAGGGGTGCATGGAGATCAACCGCCTGGAGAACGACGGCGACGGCGTCTATCGCGCCGCTCTGGCCGAGCTGTTCTCGGACTCGACCGACACCGCCTCCCTCATCAAATGGCGCGAGATCTACGAGCACATGGAGATGGCCATAGACCGGTGTGAGGACGTGGCCAACGTGCTGGAGGGCGTGGCCCTCAAGTACGCCTGAGGCCCCGTGGAGCCTTCCCTCGCCTCGGGTCAGGTGACCAGAGCAATGCAGCCATAGACCAGGGCCCCGATAAGCCCCGACACCGGGACGGTCAGCAGCCAGGCCCAGACGATGCGCAGGGTCACGTTCCAGCGCACGGCGCGGAACCGGTTGGCGGCCCCCACACCCGATATGGCCCCGGTAATGACGTGGGTGGTGCTCACCGGCACGCCCAGGTGGGTAGCCAGGAAGATGCTGCAGGCGCCGGCCGTCTCGGCGCAGAAGCCGTCGATGGGCCGCAGCTTGGTGATCTTCTGCCCCATGGTCTTCACGATGCGCCAGCCGCCGCTCATGGTGCCCAGCGCGATGGCGGAGTGCGCCACCAGTATCACCCACAGGTTCTCGTGCAGCCCCAGCCTGATCTCCGGGATGGCGCCTTCCGCGTAGAGGACAATCAGTATGATGCCCATGGTCTTCTGGGCGTCGTTTCCGCCGTGGCCCAGGCTGTAGGCCGCGGCGGAGAACAGCTGCAGTATCCGGGACCAGAAATTCACCGTGCCCGCCGGCTGCCGGTGCACCATCCAGGTAACGATCACCTTCAGCAGGAACCCGACGAACAGGCCAATGAGGGGGGCGATGATGATGAAGAGCATGGGCAGGTACCACCCTCCCAGCTTGATGACGTGGAAGCCGCCCTTGGCGATGGCCGCCCCGCCCAGGCCGCCGATGAGGGCGTGGCTGGAGCTGCTGGGCAGGCCGAACACCCAGGTGATGACATTCCAGGAGATGGCTCCTACCAGGCCGGCGAACACCACCGCCAGCCAGGCATGCTCGTTGGGTATGTCCACCATCTTGCCGCCGATGGTCTGGGCCACCGAGGTGCCGAATATGAGGAAGGCTACGAAGTTGAAGAAGGCCGCCCAGATCACCGCCTGGCGCGGCGTCAGCACCCTGGTGGAGACCACGGTGGAGATGGAGTTGGCGGCGTCATGCATGCCGTTGGTGAAGTCAAAAATGAGGGCCACGAGAATGATGAAGACCGCGAAGACGCTCAGATCCAGAGGCATGACGTTCTGCCGTTCTCATTCTAGACTCAGGGACAAGGGTGGTCAAACCCCCGATGGGGGGCACTTCGGCCGTTGCGCGATCGCTTTGCGCCGCCGGCCACGCGGCGTATAATACACCAATCAACTGCGCCATCCCGGGGTTGCAGCCCCTGTGCCGGCCGGTTGAAGGGGACAGCGAATTGGTTGAGGAGGCCATGACCATGCAGTCAGAAGGGGCTTTTCAGCAGGGTCTGAGGGACATCGAGAACGACATCGTCGCCATGGGCGGTATCGTGGAGAAGCAGATCGACCGCTCGGTGGAGGCACTGAAGAAGCGGGACCTCACGCTGGCCCACAAGGTCATGGCCGACGACATGAAGATCAACCAGCAGCGCTTCAACATCGAGGACAAGGTCATCCGGCTGGTCGCCGCGCACCGGCCCACGGAGGCCGAGCTCCGGGAAGTAGCCGCGGTGTTCAACATCATCGTGGACCTGGAGCGGACAGGAGACTACGCCGAAGGGATCGCCAAGATCGCCATCATGATCGGTGACGAGCCGCCGCTGAAGCCGCTGATCGACATCCCGCGGATGGCGGAGATCGCCATCGAGATGACCCGGGGCAGCCTCGAGGCGTTCGTCAAGCGCGACGTGGAGAAGGCCAAGAAGGTGGTCAGCCTGGACAACGTGGTGGACGGCCTCTATGACCAGGTCTTCCGGGAGCTCATCACCTTCATGATGGTCGACCCCAAGACCATCGACCGGGCCACCAGGCTCATCTGGGTGGCCCACAACCTGGAGCGCGCCGCCGACCGCTCCACCAACATCTGCGAGAGGGTGGTGTTCCTGGTGACGGGCAAGATGGAGGAGATCGGGGCCTCCAAGTACTAGCCGCCGGGAGGGCGGCGCCGCCTTCGTCGCGTTAGGCGCGACGCCCTCAGCCTTCCAGGTGGCAGGTGTCGTTGAACCGCACCAGGCTGTTGCCCCGGGTGGTCATGTCCAGCACCGTGATGGAGGCCGGGGCCTGCCTCAGCTGAATCACCTGGCTGAGGTCCATCTCCAGCGCCTGGCAGAGGATGGCCAGGTTGGTCAGGAGGTGGGCCACGACGACAACCGTTCCGTCGACGTGCCTTTCCAGCATGCGGTCGATGGCCCACGAGGTCCTCGTCTGCACATCCTGGAGGGATTCCCCGCCGGGCAGCGGGGTGGACGCATTCCCTTCCCTCAGCCCTTTCCAGGCCTCCTCGTAGCGGCCGGTCAGCTCGCGCTCAAACATGCCATCGAGCTCACCGAGGTCGATCTCCCTCAGCTCGTCGACCAGCCTGACCGGCACTTTGCAGGCATCGGCCAGTATCTGTGCCGTCTCGGCGGCGCGCTTCAGGGGGCTGGAGTAGATGGCATCTATCGGCTCCGACCGTAGCGCCGCAGCCAGCCGGTCCGCTTCCTTCAGGCCCTCCTGGCTCAGACGGGTATCGCTCCGGCTGCCCTGGATCCGGCGCTGTCTGTTCCACTCTGTCTCGCCGTGACGTACCAGAATCAGTTTCATGCTAGCTCCCTGCCAGAATAATCCTGGTGCGATGGACCAGGCCGGGGTGCGCGGTCAGGCCCAGCGCCGCCGTGACCTGCTCCGGGCGGCCGGTGCCGTTGGCATCGCACCGAAGCCTCATGCCCAGCGTGGCCACACCGTCCTCCCACCCCTCCAACCGCAGCTCCTCGATGAGCGGTCTCAGGTCATAGTGCCTGGGGCCGGTGTCCCTCATGTGGTGCCAGGGCAGCTCCCGGGCCCGGAGGGTGGTCTCTATGGCCCCCCGGACCTCCTCCTCCGTCCCCTCTGACCTGACGGACACGCGATACTCGAGGAAACGGGTCAGCGACTGGAGCGAGGGGGCGGTAAGAACCACCTGCTGGACCTCCAGGATCTCGATCCCCGGCGGCAGCTGCGGCTTCGTGTTCTGAAGAAAGAAGTAGGGCGAGACCGCCTTCTTGACGACGACGTCCATGAGCTCCGCTTCGCTCGTCACCCCGATGGGAAGGGGTACCGCCAGCGAGATGCGCGGGTGGGGCGAGAATCCCTCGGAGTAGGCCATGAGCACGCCGGCCCGCCGCAGCGTCCTTTCCCAGAGGCGCATCAGGTCAAGGTGAGAGATGTACTTGAGCTGCTCGCCGCGGGAGAACCTGAGCCTGAGTCGCTGCACTGGTCCATCATACCTTCGAGCCTTGCGTTGGGTCAAATGTTGACATATCTTGACGCGTATTTTGGCCAGACCTATACTCGATCCACAATGGAGGTCTCTCACCTTCTTGAGCTCACCCGGGCTTATCTGTCCTCAGACAAGCTGGCTACCATCAGGCAGGCGTATGATTTCGCCTTGAAGGCCCACGAGGGCCAGCTCCGGCGGTCCGGGGAGCCCTACATGCAGCATCCCCTGGAGACCGCGGCCATCCTGGCGGACCTCAAGCTCGACGCCACCTCCATCGCGGCCGCCCTCCTTCATGACGTCCCGGAGGACTGCGGCGTGCCCATAGAGGAGATAGAGAAGCGGTTCGGCCCGGACGTGGCCAGGCTGGTGGACGGGGTGACCAAGCTGAGCCACATATCGGGCCAGGTGGCCGAGAAGCCCACCCGCGATGACCTGCAGGCGGAGAGCCTGCGCAAGATGCTGGTGGCCATGGCCGAGGACCTGAGGGTCGTCTTCATCAAGCTGGCCGACCGGCTGCACAACATGCGCACGCTGGAAGCCCTGCCGCTGGCCAGAAGACGCGCCGTGGCGCGGGAGACCATGGAGGTGTACGGCCCGCTGGCCCACCGCCTGGGCATAGGGAAGATACAGTCGGAGCTGGAGGACCTGGCCTTCTACAACCTGGAGCCGCTCACGTACCGCCACGTCAAGCACCTGCTCACCAGGCGGGAAGCCGAGCAGGAGCTGCTGGTGAAGGAGGCCGTGGACACGCTGGAGAAGGAGCTGGCCAAGGCGGGCCTCAAGGCCAAGGTGTCCGGCCGCTCCAAGAGCGTCTACAGCATCCACCGCAAGATGGAGAGGTACGCCGAGCTGGGCCGGAACCTGGACGACATCCATGACATCATCGCCATCAGGGTGCTGGTGGACAAGGTTGAGGAGTGCTACCACGCCCTGGGCATTGTCCACAGCCTGTGGCACCCCATCGCCGCCGAGTTCAACGACTACATCGCCACCCCCAAGGAGAACGGCTACCGGTCCCTGCACACCACCGTCATGTGCTTCAACGTCCCCCTCGAGGTCCAGGTCAGGACCTACGAGATGCACGAGAATGCCGAATACGGCCTGTCCGCGCACTGGGTGTACAAGGAGGGGGTGAAGCAGGACGAGTTCGGCCAGCGCATCGCCCGCCTGCGCCAGCTGCTCGAATGGCACAAGGAGATCACCGGCACCGCCCAGTTCCTGGAGCTGGTGAAGGCCGACGTCTTCCAGGACCAGGTCTTCGTGTACACGCCGAAGGGCGACATCAAGAACCTGCCGGCGGGCTCCACGCCGGTCGACTTCGCCTACCACATCCACTCCGGCGTGGGCCACCGCTGCATCGGGGCCAAGGTGAACGGCAAGCTGGTGCCGCTGACCACCTACCTGCGCAACGGCGACACCGTGGAGGTCCTGGTGGGCAAGCCCGACAAGGGCCCGAGCCGGGACTGGCTGAATCCCAACCTGGGGTACGTCAACACCTCCCGGGCCAGGGAGAGGATCCGGCAATGGTTCAAGAAAGAGGCCCGGTCGGACAACATCGAGAGAGGGCGGGAGATCCTGGAGAAGGAGACCCGGCGGCTGAGGATGGACCTCGGCAACCGGGAAGAGCTGGCCCGCACCTTCAAGTACGAGGATGTGGACGACTTCTACGCCGCCATCGGCTGCGGGGACCTGAGCGCCACCCAGGTCACCCTGAAGCTGGCCGCCCAGCAGGAGCAACCCAAGGTCAAGGGACCGCTGCCAACATCCACCGCCGGTCCCCTGGGCGTCAAAGTCATGGGCTCCGGCGACCTGCTGACGCGGCTGGCAAAGTGCTGCAGCCCGCTGCCCGGGGACGACATCATCGGCTACATCACCCGCACCACCGGGGTCACCGTGCACCGCAAGGACTGTCCCAACGTGATCCACGAGAAGGAGCGGGAGCGCCTGGTGCCCGTGGAATGGGGTCGAACGGACCAGCTCTACCCGGTGTGGATCCGGGTGGACGCCTGGGACCGGGTGGGGCTGGTGCGGGACATCACCACGGTGGTATCCAACGAGGGCGTGAACATATCCTCCATGAGGTCCCAGGGGCACGGCGACAACTCCGCTTCCGTCTTCCTCACCCTGGAGACCAAGGGCGTGGCCCAGCTGTCGCGGCTGCTGTCGAAGATCGAGGGCATCGGCGGGGTCACCAACGTGGTGCGCGGGTCGGAGTAGGGGCCTTCCGGTAAAAAAACTTCCCGGGTGACCTTCCCAGCTTCCTGATCTTGGTTTGCCTTCGAAGCCTCCCGGCTTCTGCTCGATACCCGAGTGAGCTTGGTGGTGTTACCCTACCTTGATTGCTCCGGCTTGCCTGGTCTCTTTAGCTGGTTTGACCACCCGAGAAGGACTCCCATTATAGTCGCCGGACGGGCGGTGTCAAGGACCTCCAGAACCACCTGCCGGGATTTCCGGCCACTGGCATGGCAAGGAGCATCTGACCCCTACGCGGCCATCCCGTATTTGCTCGCTGGGGCTCTCTATTTCGTGGTCTTTCTCCGCAGCGCCGCGCCCGCTGGCGGGAACCCCGCGATTGATCCCGGCCGGCATCCGTGGCACAATACGGTCACGGTTCTGAGGCCGCAAGAGTGTCACCAGACATCGCCACACTGATGCAGCAGCACCTCCCCGGGGAGGCGCTGGCCCTGGTTCGGGAGGCCGGCGCGCTGGCGGCCGCGCGCCGCGTGGAGCTGTACCTCGTCGGCGGGGTGGTGCGGGACCTGCTGCTGGGCCGGTCCAGCTCCGACCTGGACCTGGTAGTGGAGGGCGACGCCATCGGCCTGGCAGAGGCGCTGGCTGAGCAGGCCGGCGGGAAGCTGGTGGTCCACCACCGTTTCGGCACCGCCAAGGTGCGCCTGGGGAAACAGACCGTCGACCTGGCCATGGCCCGGGCCGAGACCTACGTCCGCCCCGGGGCCCTTCCCCGGGTCCGGTCGGGATCCCTTCATGACGACCTGGCCAGGCGGGACTTCACCGTCAACGCCATGGCCCTGCGGCTTCTGCCCGACGGTCCGGGGGATCTGGTGGACCCGTTCGACGGGCAGCAGGACCTGGAGGAGGGCCTCATCCGCATCCTGCACGAGGGCAGCTTCGTCGACGATGCCACCCGCATGCTGCGGGCCGTGCGCTACGAGCAGCGGTTCGGCTTCCGGCTCGAGGCATCCACGGAGGAGCTGCTGCGCCGGAACGCGGTCACGCTGGGCACCATATCGGGAGACCGCCTGCGGCACGAGGTGGACCTGATACTGAAGGAGGAGAGCCCGGAGAAGGCGCTGCGGCGGGCCGGGGAGCTGGGCCTGCTGGCCCGGGTCCACCCGGCCCTGGAGGGCTGGGCCGGGTTCGAGGGGCTGTTCGTGAAGGCCCGCGAAGCGGCTCCGGGGGCTGCGCCGGACCTGTACTACGCCCTCATGACCAGCCGGGCCCCACTGCCGGATTGCCGGGATCTGACCACCCGCCTGAAGACGCCCGCCTCGGTCTCCCGGGCCATTATGGACGGCGCCCGCCTGCGGGAGCTGACGCCGTCGCTGGAGGAGCCGGGCCTGGCGCCCAGCGCCGTCTGCCGCCTCCTCCGCGATTTCTCCCCGTCGTCCATCCTGGCCGGCGCCATCGCCGCGGACTCGGCCCTGGTCCGGGAGCTGCTGGACCTCTACCTGACGCAGTGGCGCCACGTCCGGACAGAGCTGGACGGCGATGCCCTGCTCAAGATGGGGGTCCCGTCCGGACGCCGGCTGGGACGGACCCTGAAAGCCCTGCAGGATGCCAGGCTGGATGGTAAGATAGAGAGCAGGCAAGACGAGATTGATCTGGTGCAGCGCTGGCTGTCCCGGGGGAGATGATATGGAACAAGTGTGCTGTGTCTGCGGCGAGGCCCTGGAGGATGACAACGTGTCCCGCTGCCGCCTCTGCGGTGGAGGGTTTCACCTGGCCTGGTCCACCGAGGCCAACATCAAGGAGTGCGGCTCCTACTTCTTTCACGAGCAGACCTGCGGTCTCAGCTTCATCTGCCGCAACTGCGAGCCCAGCCTGAGCGCCGACCGTCAGTCGCCCAGCCAGTTCACCACTTCCTGAGGCAACTGGCGCAGCCCGCCCCTCTTCACCGTGCACTTCGGGAGCGAGTCCAGGAAGACCCGGCCGTAGCTCTTGGACTGCACGCGGCGGTCCATGATGATCACCACCCCGCGGTCGCTCCAGCTCCGGATCA
>CALMBS010000489.1 GCA_937860285.1 uncultured Chloroflexota bacterium | reverse complement strand
GCGGCCTGACTCTGGACCTGGGCCACGTAGCGCTGGATCTGCCTGGCGCTCTTCCGGTGGATCTTCGACAGGTGCTCCAGCAGCTCATCGCTGGTCCGGCCCGCCCGCAGGCCAGCCTCATAGTAGTCCGCTATGGCCCGCCGTTCCTCGGGCCCGATGCGCCTCTTGGGCGACTGGTCTTCGCGGTCGGGCTTCGGCTTGGTGACTTCGCTCGGCGTCATGTGATGTCGCCCCACGCCATGGGTCTTGAAGCTGATCCGGGGCCTTCTTGTCGTTGCCACGGCGACGAGGGGGCGCCGTTATTATGGGGCTACTGATGGAGGTAAGCAATGGCGCAGATCGAGGAACGCACCGTATCCCGGGTAGGCAGCGGCAGCCTGATGGTCACTCTGCCCAGGGGATGGCTCAGATTCCACCATCTCAAAGCGGGGGACAAGGTGGACGTCATCTCCGGACGCGACCTGAGGATCAGGGTCAGAAGAGGCCCCCGGCTTCGGTTCAGGAGAGAGACTGTCCCCGCCGGGGCCAAGGGCCAGACGGCAGGGGGGCAGTGACGATGATTCCAGTCGAGATAGAGCGCGATGTCCAGGCCATCCTGTCCTCCGGCATCTCCGAGGAGGAGGCCAGACGGCGGTACCCCTGGGTGATCGAGTGGTTCAACAGCCACGTCGACCTGGCCGAGCTCATCCGCCAGTCGGGGGTCGACCTGAGGCCCCTGTCTCCGGATTCGGACGTGCTGGTGGGCCGCTGCCCCTGCTGCGGCCGGAACTGCCTGGCGGTGTAGCGTCATGGACAAGGAAGAGCTGAGAAAGCGGATCGACCTGGTGGAGCTCATCGAGAGCTCCGGTGTGGCGCTGCACAAAGCGGGGGCGGAATGGACCGGACGCTGCCCCTTCCACGACGACAGCCGGGCGTCCCTCTCGGTCAGCCCGGACAAGGGCCTCTGGAAGTGCTTCGGCTGCGCCAGAGGGGGAGACTGCTTCAGCTGGGTCATGGAGCGGCAGAAGGTGGACTTCAGAACGGCCGTCTCCTACCTGCAAACGCATGGCGGCGCGGGCGCCGAGACCGTCTACGACATCGAGGATACCGATGGCAGGATCGCGGCCCAGCACGTGAGGCGGGACTATGCCGGCGGCGGCAAAGGCTTCATCTGGAGGCGCGACGGCCGGGACTCCCTGGGCGGAATCAAGGTCGAGGACCTGCCCCTCTACGGCCTCAAGCTTCTGAAACAGGCGCCCCCGGGGAGCGACGTCATCATTGTGGAGGGAGAGAAGGCCGCCGACGCCCTCAACGCCCTGCCGGGCCCGGGCCGGGTGGCCCTGGCCACCGTTACCGGGGCCCACTCCTGCCCATCGGCCGCCGCCTTTGCGCCCATCATCGGCTCCCGGCGGGTCTACCTCTGGCCCGACAACGACGACGCCGGGCGCCGCCACATGGAGAAGGTGGCCGGCCGGCTGCAGGCCATCGGCATCCAGCCCTGCCCGATCCACTGGCATGAGGCCCCGCCCAAGGGCGATGCCTTCGACTTCGTGAGCCAGCGAGGCGACCTGGAGGCCCTGCTGCAGGCATCTGCTGACAAGCCGTCGGCCGCAGCCGTTACAGGGCAGCCCGCGGCATCCGTTGCCCCTCTGCCGGCGGCAGCCGTTACAGGCCCTCAGGCAGCAGATGGCCCTACAGCTGTAGAAGACGTTAATAACGTGTATGTAGGTGTAAGTAGAACGTTACTCCCCCCATCCCCGAACAACCGTTACAGAAGCGTTACTGATTTGTGCTGTAACGCCCCTGTAACGAAAGTGGCGGTGCCGGAAACGGCCGCCCGGCAGGTGGCCGACTGGGTGCAGGGCACCGGGGGCCGGTGGTGGGACACCCTGGAGCTGGACGCCGATCTGGGGTTCCGCAGCCCGCAGCAGAAGAGCTACCGCCGCCTCATCCTCTACCGGCTGAGGCAGCAGGGCCTGATCGAGGGGCACCCCCGGGTCAACCGCAAGTGGCGCTATGTCGACCACACGATCCGCAGGCTCAACTTCAAGGGGGCCGCGGCGGCTCCGGTCCTGGACCTGCGCTGGCCCCTGGGCATAGAGCAGTACGTCAACCTTTACCCCGGGAACATTGCGGTGGTGGCCGGGGCCCCCAATGCCGGGAAGACGGCGCTGCTGCTGAACTTCATCCGCCACAACCAGGAGCGCCACCCCATCTACTACTGGTGCTCGGAGATGGGAGAGGCCGAGCTGGAGGGCCGCCTGAAGAAGTTCGAGGGGATCGGCATCGACCAGTGGAAGTTCGAGGCGCTGGAGCGGGCCGAGGACTTCGAGGATGTGATAGTGCCCGACTGCATCAACGTGGTCGACTACCTGGAGATGACCGACGAGCTCTACCGGGTCAACGAGCACCTGACGGCCATCTCCCGGCGCATCGGGTCGGGGCTGGCGGTGGTGGCCCTGCAGAAGAAGGAAGGCGTAAGGCTGGGGCGGGGCCAGGAGTTCGGGCTGGAGAAGCCCAAGCTGTACCTGTCCATGGACCGGGGCAGGCTGAGCATCGTCAAGGGCAAGTCCTGGGCCGACCCGGACATCGACCCCAACGGGCTGTCGGTATTGTTCAGGATCACCGGCGGCTGCCGGTTTGAGATCACCACGGGGTGGCAAT
>CALMBS010000488.1 GCA_937860285.1 uncultured Chloroflexota bacterium | reverse complement strand
CTCGGCGGGCCCGACCGCGCCCCGACCCCCAACGCTCGGTTGGACAGGCCATGACCCGTTGGCAAATGTGACATTTCTGTAAGGTCACGCACGATCCCTGTCCCAAACGCGTTCGCCGCACGATCCGGCCAGGACAACAGACTCCTCTGCGACCCTTGACAGGAATATGTCTCTATGGTATTCACTTGATGCTGTAATAACTCTGTAATGGAGGGTGACCACCGGGGCGGGGGGTCGATCACCATGGAGGATCTCGCTTTTCGCGCGGACAGCGCTCTTCTGGACACCGTCTTTGACGGTGTAGTCCTCATTGACCCGAAGAGCCTGACCATCACCCGGGCCAATAAGGCGGCCGCCGACATCATGGGCTTCGATTCTCCCCAGGCGATGGTCGGAGTGGAGCCCTTCGCGAATGTGCTGGAGGAGGACCGCCAGCGCGCCGCCAGCCTCTTCGCCGCCGTGGCCGCCGGCCAGGCCATCGAGGAAGGCGTGGAGGTCAGGGCCAAGGACAGAAGGGGCCGCGAGATATGGCTCCTGGCCCGCGGGCAGGGCCTGCCCGTCAACGGCGGCATCATGCTGCTGGCCTCGTTCCGGGACATCACCGCCCAGAAGCACGCCGAGATGGCCCTTCGCCAGGCCGAGGAGAAGCAGATCGAGCTCCTCAACACGTCCAACGAGCTGATCCTCATCACTCAGGACTGGAAGATAGTCTTCGTCAACCGCCGCCTGGAGGAAATGACCAATGCCACCGGCCAGAGCATGGTCGGGACGTCCATCCTCGACGTGACCCACCCGGACGACCGCGAGGCGGTCCGGCGCGGCTACCAGAGGGTGCTGGACGGCACGCCCACCGCCCCCGGCAGGCCCTTGAAGGGATACGCCAAGGACGGAAAGGAGGCCTGGGGCCTCATGCGGCATGTCCCGTTCACCTGGCAGGGGAAGCCCGCCCTGATGACCGTCATACAGGACGTCACCCAGCGCAAACGCGAGGAGCAGGCCCTCCGGCAGAGTGAACAGAAGTTCCGTGAGCTGGCCGAGAAGACTAATGACGTCATCTGGACTGCCGATCTCGGCTTCCGCATTACCTATATGAGCCCATCGGTGGAGAGGATCCTGGGCCGCACCCCGGCGGAGGTCGCGGGGCACCTGATGCAGGACTTCATCTCCCCGGCCTCCTGGGAGCTCATCCTGGGAGTGATGGCGGAGCAGCTCCGGCTGGAGATGGAAGGGACCGGCGATCCGGACTCAGTCGTCAGGACGGAGACGGAGTTCTACCGCAAGGACGGCTCCAGCGGGTGGCTGGAGAACCTGGCCAGCCGCATCCGGGACAGCGAAGGGAGGCTGGTTGGGATCTACGGCATCTCCCGCGACGTCACGGAGCGGCGCAGGGTGGAGGAAGAGGCCAGGCTGGCGGCCCAGGAGTGGCAGGATACCTTCGACTCCGTCACCGACATGATATCCGTTCATGACCGGGAAGGCCGCATCATAAGGGCCAATAAGGCCTTCGGCGAAGGCCTCGGGTTGAAGCCGGACCAGATCAACGGCCGCCACTGCTATGAGCTGGTCCACGGCACAGACGCGCCCTGGCCGGGCTGCCCGCGCCAGCGCTGCATGGCGCAGGCCAAACCCTGCGAAGAAGAGATATGGGAGCCGCGTCTGGGCAAGTACCTTCACGTGAGCGTTTCTCCCATCTTAAATAGCCAGCACGAAGTGGCGGGCGCGGTGCACATCGCCAGGGATGTGACTGACCGCAAGAAGACGCAGGAAGCGCTCCAGCTCTCCGAGGGCAACTTCAGAGCCCTCCTGGAGAACTCCGCCGCCGTGGTGTTCTCATTGGACACTCAAGCCAACATCGTCGCCATCAGCCCGGCCATCGAGAGGCTCTCCGGATTCCGGCAGGATGAGATGATTGGGCGGTCGGCCCTGGAATGGGTTGTTCCGGAGGACGTGACCACCCTGATAAGCAGCGTGGAGAAGACCCTTGAGGGCGTCCTCGATCCGTTTGTGTTCCGGGCGAAGTACAAGAACGGCTCCGTACACCACATGCTGACCTCCGGCCGTCCCATCTACCTCGACGGCAAGCTGACCGGACTGCTGGGCATTATGGTGGACGTGACGGAGGCCAAAACGGCCGAGGAAGCCCTGAAGGCCAGCGAAGCCAACTACCGGAACCTGTTTGACCACACCATGATGGGCCTGGAAGTCATCGACATGGAGACCATGAAGGCGGTGCTGGCCAGTGAGTCCATGGCCAGGATGTTCGGGTTCGAGTCGGCGGCGGCCATGGTGGGCATGGAGCCGCTGGACTACGTGATGCCGGAGGACCTGGACTCGGTCATCGCCGAGCTGACCAGGGTGCTGGCCAACCCCGGGACGCACTCGATGCACACGTTCCGGACCCGGTCGCAGGACGGCCGCGTCATGTGGGTCACCGCCATGGCCAATGTCTTCGAGTACGTGTGCCGCCCGTCTATTCTGCTCTCGGTGCTGGACGTCACCGCGGAGAAGGAAGCGCAGCTGAAGGTGGCGGAGTCGGAAGAGAAGAACCGGCTGCTCATCGAGAACGCGGCCGAGGGGATCATTGTCATCCAGGACGGCTTCCTGAAGTTCGCCAACCCCAAGGCCAGCCAGATCAGCGGGTACACCAACGAGGAGCTCCTGTCCCGCTCCTTCCTGGAGGTGGTGCACGACGACGACCGCCAGATGATCGCCGAGAACTACGTCAGCAGGATCTCAGGGAAGCCGGCCCCCAACAACTACCGCTTCCGGATCGTGGACAAGGCCGGCCGCACCAAGTGGATGCAGATAAACACGGTGCAGTTCAAGTGGGAAGGCCAGCCAGCCGTGCTCTCCATGCTGACCGACGTCAGCGCCATGAAGGAAGCGGAGGATGCCCTGCGGGACAGTGAGAGCCGCTACCGGCTGATCACCGAGAACGCGACGGACGTCATCTGGACCATGGACACCAACCTGCACGTGACCTATGTCAGCCCCTCGGTGGAGAAGCTCACCGGCTACACCGCCGAGGAGTCCATGGAAATGGACATGATCGGCGGCATGACCCAGGGGTCCCTGGACCGGGCCACCAGGTACCTGGCTGAGGGGCTGGCCGGTCCCAATGAGTTCACCGGCAAGGCCCCGACGCCGGAGGTCCTGGAGCTGGAGATGACGTGCAAGGACGGTTCCGGTGTCTGGACCGAAGTGCAGATGTCATTCATGCAGGACGCCGACGGCCGGCTGGTAGGCATCATGGGAGTGGCCCGGAACATCAGCGAGCGGCGGCGGGCCAAGCAGGCTCTGGAGGAGAGCGAGCAGCGTTTCCGCGCTCTCATCGAGGGGGCCAGGGACGCCATCATGGTCATCGATTCCGCTGGCCGGGTGACCTACAAGAGCCCCGCCGCGGTCAGCACCGTCGGGGGCTTCGATCTGAGCAACCTGATGTCCCCGGACAACCTCGCCGCGATACACCCGGACGATGTCGCCAGGCTCGCCGACGCCTTTGCCACCCTCTGCCAGAGCCCGGACGGCACCGTGGCCGACATAGAGCTGCGCTACCGCCGCCGGGACGGGGCCTGGCGCGTGCTCGAGGCCCGGGGGACCAGCTACTATCATGACCCCAAGATCGGCGGCCTCGTCATCAACTTCCGTGACATAACCGAGAGGAGACAGGCCGAGGAGGCCTTCCGGGAGAGCGAGAGCCGGTACCGGCTGCTGGCGGAGAGAGTGTCGGACGTTATCTGGTCCCTGAACATGAAGACCAAGGAGAGCTTCTTCAGCCCCTCCATCAGCCGCCTCCTGGGCTACACGATGGAAGAGGCGAAGACCCTGAAGATGAGCGCGGTGATCTCCCCCGCTTCATACTCCAGGGCCATGACCGCTTTCTCGAACGTGCCCCCGCAGACCGGCACCGGGGTGGGCGCCGCGGCTCCGTCGGCCCAGCTCGAGATAGAGCTGATCAGGAAGGACGGGGGCTTCGTCTGGGTCGACATATCGGAAACCATGGTCATGGATGCCGACGGGCAACCGGCGGAGGTCTTCGGCGTCATGCGCGATGTCAGCGAACGGAAGAAGGCCGAAGAGGCCCTGAGGAGCAGCGAAGAGTATTTCCGGGCGCTGATTGAGAACTCCTGGGACGCCATCGTCATCATCGATGCCCGGGGCACGCTGCTCTACGGCAGCCCGTCCGGCGTCCGCATAACGGGGTGGCAGCCGCAGGAGATGGTGGGCCGGAATGTGGCCAAGTTCATTGATCCGGACCACCTGCCGGGACTGGTGGCCAGGTACGAGAAGTTCACCGCCGAAGCCGGGGCCAGCATCACTTTCAACTCCCGGTTCAAGCACAAGGAGGGCCACTACATTGAATGCGAGTGCACCCTGCACAACCGCCTCAACGATCCGAGGATCAACGGGGTGGTGGCCAACTACCGGGACATAACCGACCGCCGGCGGGCCGAGGAGGCCATACGCACCAGCGAAGAGCGGTTCCGCAACCTGGTGGAGG
>CALMBS010000487.1 GCA_937860285.1 uncultured Chloroflexota bacterium | reverse complement strand
CTGGAAGAGCCGGAAAAAATAAAAATTGAGAAACAGGCCGCGGCTGGCGACAGAGTCTTGTTCCCGGCGCACAGCGTTTCGCTGCTCAGGATCAAAACAGGCAGACAGGAAAACTGATTTCCGCCCGGGCAAGGCCGGATGAAGCCGTCGATATCCGCACAGACAACCAGCGAGTTAGCGTTCACTTCCCCAAGGGGTCGTTGCACGCCGAAGCAGAGATAGAGATAGTCGAGCACGGTCAACTGGGCCCCAAGGCAAGCGGACTACTCCAGGTGTTGGAGTTCAATGCCTACCGCGTACGGGGGAACAGCGTAACCACTGTCAATCATCACGAACTTTGACCCACCTACCGGCGATTTCATCACGATCTTTGACCCACCTTAGTCACGATCTTTGACCCACCCGGGCAACCGAATACCATTGCCGCGGAATCTGTGAAGAGGAGCGGCGATGGGGTACAAGGAGGTTTCCCGCGTGGAGATTGTCGAAGTCATCAGGCAATGGCAGGCCGGCCGCAAGATACGGGAGATGGTGCGGTCGACGGGTATTGCCCGCAACACGGTCCGGAAGTATGTTCTGGAGGCGCAGAGCCTCGGCGTGGCCCGCGATGGGCCTCCCCCGGACGAAGCCCAGATCATCGCCCTGGTCCAGCTCGGCCGGGCCGGGCCGCGCGATGCGGCGGTGCCCACCGACGAGGTGCTGGAGCCGTGGGCAGAGCAGATTCACAGCTGGCTCAAGGATGGCAAGACCAAGGTCAAGCTCACCCGAATCCAGGAGCTGCTGGCCCAGCGCCAGTGCCTGGTGTCTTACAGCAGCCTGGAGCGATACGTCACCCGAAAGGGCTGGTTCGGCAGGAGATCCCGGGCCACGGTGCGCATGGCGGACACCGACCCCGGACAGATGGCGGAGGTGGACTTCGGCCAGCTGGGGCTGGTACCGGACCCCGAAACCGGCCGCAGACGCCTGACTTGGGGATTGGTGACCGTCCTGGGCTATTCCCGGCACACCTTCGTCTGGCCACTCTACAGCCAGCAGCTCCCGGCTGTGATCGAGGGGATGGAGGCGACCTGGGCCTTCTTCGGCGGCCTGCCGCGGTACCTGGTGCTGGACAACTTCCCGGCGGCGGTGGTCGGTCCTGACCCTTTGAATCCCCGGCTGACACGTGGCTTTCTGGAGTACGCCGGGTACCGTGGATTCATCGCCGACCCGGCCCGGCCCGGGCACGCCAGGGACAAACCCAAGGTGGAACGGGGCGTCCCCTATGTCAGGGAGCGCTTCTTCAAGGGCGGCCAGTTCAACGGACTGGGGGACATGCGGGACCAGGCCCGGCGCTGGTGCCTGGAGACGGCCGGCCAGAGGGTGCACGGCACCACCCGGCGCCTGCCCCTGGTGGTCTTTCAGGACGAGGAGCAATCGCATCTCCTGCCCTATGACGGCGAGCCCTATGACGTCCCGGAGTGGCGGGAAGCGGTGGTGCACCGGGACCACCACGTCTACTACCGGTACGCCATCTACTCTGCCCCTGACGCCACCTGTCCGCCGGGGACGAAAGTAGAGGTCCGGGGAGACCTCAAGCTGGTGAAGATCTACCGCAACGGGAAGCTGATGAAAGTCCACCCCCGCCAGCCGCGCGGCGGGAGGTCCACCGACCCCGAGGACTACCCCAGGGAGCTGACCCCCTACACCCTGCGCTCACCCAACCACCTGCGCCACCTGAGCGCCCAGCTGGGTGAGTCCGTCGGGGAGTTTGCCGACAAGCTCCTGGGCGGCCCCTTGCCCTGGTACAAGATGCGCCAGGCCTTCAAGCTGCTGCGGCTGGGAGAGAAATACACCGCCCCCAGGCTCAACAGCGCCTGCCAGAAGGCCCTCTCGGTGGACCTCATAGACGTGCGGCGGCTGGAGCGCATCCTGGCCCAGGCGCTGGAGCAGGAGGCGGAGGCGGCAGCTTCACCTTCAGCCGCAGCCGCGCTGCCCGGGCGCTTTGCCCTTCCCGGCGGCGCCTTCGCCCTGCACGAGGCCCATCAGGCGCCGAGCAGCCAGACCGAAGAGACCGCCCTGAATGCCACAAGAGGAGGAACACAGTGCCCCCCACCGCCGCACTCCAGCCTCTGCGGAAGCGCCTGCCGCTGGGCCGCATG
>CALMBS010000486.1 GCA_937860285.1 uncultured Chloroflexota bacterium | reverse complement strand
TGCGGGAGAGGCACTTCTCCTTGTAGATGGAGTTGTTGGCCAGCTTTCCGCCGAATGCCTTCTCGAACCCTGCCGCAGCCGCGCCGCTTCCTACGAAGAGCAGATCGGAGGCTTCCTTCATGACGTCGGTGAGCATGAGAACGACCATGTCCAGCTTCTCAGCCTCTTTCATCTTGTTCATCTCATCGAGGATTCCAGCCCTCTTGGGTGCGAGGTCTGCCAGGTCCATGACCTCAACCTGTCCCACTCCGGCCTTGGTGCCTGAGAAGTCGAACTTCTTGAAGTCGCCCATGAGGATCTCCTTGGGGCTCTTGGCGGACATGTTGCTCTTGGCCTTGAGAAGTTCCATTCCGAAGGCCATGGGGTCGACCTTCGCGATTCTAGCCAGCTCCTCCACGGCTGCCTTGTCGCGGGGGGTGCAGGTGGGGGACTTGAAGAGCACTGTGTCGGAGAGTATTGCCGCCATCATCAGGCCGGCCATCTCCCTGCTGATCGCCACGCCGTTCTGCTTGTAGAGGTTCGCGATGATGCCGCCTGTCGCGCCCACCGGCTCATTGAGGAAGAATATGGGCTTGCCGTTGGCAATGCCGCCGATCTTGTGGTGGTCCACGATCTCCACGATGTTCTCCACATTCAGCTTGTCCACGGCCTGGGCCATCTCATTGTGGTCTACCAGTATGACCTTCTTGTCGGTGGCATCGGTCAGCTTCTCCGGGTAGGCAACCTTGAAGTAGTCCAGCAGGAACTTGGTCTCTCCATTCAGGTCTCCTGCGGCTGCCGGGACAGCTTCCTTCATTCCCAGGGCGTTCTTCAGGTTGGCGTAAGTGATTGCAGATGTTACAGAATCGGTATCCGGACTCTTGTGCCCAACTACATAGATCTTGTCGGTCAAATGAAGCACCTCAGCATTGTTAGTGTAGAACTTCAACTTAAAGCTTACTAAGCAACTGCCGTACCCATCCGGTATTTTTGCAGGTCAGGCCGGATAGATTTATAAGTCCGGGC
>CALMBS010000485.1 GCA_937860285.1 uncultured Chloroflexota bacterium | reverse complement strand
TCGTCACCGACGTCATGGTGGACTTCTATATCGAGAGATCCAGGGGCGGAGCAGGACTGATCAACATCGTCTGCGGCTTCAACGACTTCTGCGTCTACCTGCCGCACATCCCGGCGCTGCAGGACGACAAGTACCTACCCGGGCTGAAAAGGATGACCGACGCTATCCACGAGCACGGCGCCAGGACCTTCGCCCAGGTCATCAACATGGGGTCCTCCTCGTTCTCCACCAGGGACGGCGGTCCGCCGGCGGCACCGTCGGCCATCCGCAGCACGCTGACGGGGATCATGCCCCGCGAAATGACCACGGCCGAGGTGAGGCTCCTCGGCGACCACTTCGCCGAGGCGGCCTGGCGGGCCAGAGAGGGGGGTTTCGACGGGGTCGAGCTGGTGGGCAACAGCGGCTACCTGATGAACCAGTTCCTCTCTCATCTTACCAACCAGCGGACGGACGAGTACGGCGGCGATTTCGAGCGGCGCCTGAGGTTTCCCACAGAGGTGGTGCACAAGATCCGGGCCCGGGTGGGGCCGGGGTTTCCCATCTCCTACCGTATCTCCGGCGACGACTTCATGAAGGGCGGCCTGCGGCAGGACGGGGTGAAGATGGTGGCCCGGGCCCTGGAAAAGGCAGGCGTGGACCTGCTCAACGTCACGGCCGGATGGCACCAGGCCTTCCTGCCACTGGCTTCCATGGATGTGCCCCGCGGCACCTACGTCTACCTGGCGGAGGGCATCAAGCAGGTGGTCAAGGTGCCGGTAGTCACCTGCCACCGCATCAACACCCCCTTCCTGGCCGAGCAGATCCTGATGAACGGCCAGGCGGACATGGTCGGCATGGGCCGGCCCTTCCTGACTGACCCGGAGTGGCCCAGGAAGGCCGCTGAGGGACGGTTCGATGAGATCCGCCAATGCACCGCCTGCGACCAGCGCTGCCTGGACGCGGTGTTCTCCATGTCGGAGATCACCTGCACCTTCAATCCCGCGGCCGGCCGGGAGAAGCAGTATGCGCTGGTGCCGGCCGCCAGGCCGAAGAAGGTGGTGGTCGTCGGCGGCGGCCCGGCCGGCATGGAGGCCGCCCGCACGCTGGCCCAGCGGGGGCACCGGGTCACCCTCTTCGAGAAGTCCCCCCGGCTGGGCGGCCAGCTAAACCTGGCGGCCGTCCCCCCGGGGCGGGGGGAGCTCGCCAGCGCCGTCACCTGGCTGGCCGGCGCCGTGTACCGGGCGGGAGTCAACGTGGAGCTGGGCAAAGAGGCCACCGTGGAGACCGTCAAGGCCCAGAAGCCGGATGCCGTGATTGTGGCCACGGGCGCCAGGCCGCTGCGGCCCGCCATCCCGGGCATCGACGGCGATAACGTCGTCGGGGCCGCGGATGTGCTGGAGAACAAGGCTGCCCTGGGCCGGAAGGTGGTGGTCATCGGGGGAGGGGCGGTAGGCATGGAGACCGCCCTCCTCATCGCCAGTCAGGGCCCGATGTCAGCGGAATCGGCCGTGTTCCTGGCCTCCGGCGGGGCGCTGGATGCCGAGACCGCCATCAAGATGACCCGCCAGGGGCCACGGGTCACCATCCTGGAGATGCTGGACCGCATCGGGCAGGACATGGGACCGACCACCAGGTCTTCGACCCGCTACGCGCTGCGGCTGCACAACGTCAATGTGGTCACCAAAGCCACCGCCCGCCGCATCACGCCGGCCGGCGTGGTCTACGAACGCGACGGCCAGGAGGTGACGGAGGAGGCGGATACCGTGGTCGTAGCGGTGGGTTCCCGGCCGGAGACGGCCCTGTACGAAGCCCTGCAGCAGGTGCTGCCGGAGGTGCACCGCATCGGAGATTGCGTAAAGGCGCGAACGGCCTGCGAGGCCATTGAGGAGGCAGCGCTCCTCGGGCGCAGGATATGATGTGGCTCTTCAGTCCCCCCCTTTACGGACTGAAGAGCCACCGGAATTGCCAGGGCAGGATCTACCCGCGGATCACCAGCAGGCTCACGGGGACCATGGCTATCACCGTGGCTGCCAGCGCGCCGAGGATCCAGAACCTTCGATTGTCCACCGCGGCTACCTTAGTCATCTCTCGCCCCCCCGTTAGACTGCGCTACTGCAATTGAGATTGGTCATCGGGCCGCCGGACGACTGTGTGTGTCCCTCACTGCCTCGGAGCCGTTCTCCCCAAGACCGCCCAGCATGCCTCTATCTGACGGCCCGTATGACGTTCCATAGTATCCACTCCCCGCGCCACGGAGCACCGGTTTGCTCCGCGGCCTGGAGAATAGCCGTCTCCTAGAACACCTGGGTATACCGCCGCCGGGTATCGGCCGGATTCTGTATCGGGGCCTTCTCCGTGAAGTCCTGGAACGCGGCCGCCGGCACCGGTGCCTTCACCTCGGGCGCCGGAGTGGGGCTGGCGGGTTGCGGGAAGGACACCTCCGGTTTCGGAGCGACGCTGCTCGGCGCCCCCCGCAGGATCTCCTCGGCCTTCGACTCCGCCATCGATATCAGCCCGCGGAGCTCCTTGATCTCCTGCTCCAGGGCGGCGGCCCGCGCGAAAGCCTCGTTCCTTTCATGCTCGACCACGCGAAGGTGGGTCAGAGCCGCATCCAGTTTACTTATAAGTGACCCTTCTGCCATGTCTCTCCTTTCGAACTTCCCCCCAATCTACCCGGAGGTGTTACAGTAGCAGTCTAAGCCCCCAGACTCACCGCCGCGTCTCAGTCACCGCAGGCCGGATTCACGGCGGTGTCTCACCCTCACACAGGAACATTACAAAATCATCACCAGGAATCCCCTCCCATCGTGCAGCCCCGCCGATGCTTCGAGGCACCTCTCATTTGCCGTGCCGCCGGCCTCCCTCTTAAGACGCCAGGGACTCGCAGGGCCCGCAGGTCCGGCGCCCGCTGATCTCCGCCGGCGCCGCCAGTTGAACTGGCGCGCCGACTATGCCAAAGGGCAGATTGCGGGGTATACCCTGGGAGGGCGACGCGCTCTGTTCTCCATGGGGGGACCCCGGGACGGCCGGACGGAGTGCTATCTAGAACGCGAAATGTTTGACTTTCGGAAGAGTCACTTGCTAGACTAGCGCTGAGACCGACGCTCGATGGCGGTCCGATATAGTCTATGGGGGGGTGCCGCCAAGCGCATCATCCCCAAAAAGGGGGGCATCTTGCACACCACGGTTAAACCCAAGTTGAAGACCAAGGCCCTAGAGGTATTCGAGGACGCTACCAAGACCCTGGTCAACCCGTCACTGAAGAAGTGGAAGGACAACGGGGGGAAGGTCATCGGCTGCTACTGCTCCTACATCCCAGAGGAGATCATCACCGCCGCCGGCTACGTGCCGTTCCGCATGCGCGGCACTACCAGCACCGGCACCGACCTCGCGGACACCTGCATGTGCAGCATCAACTGCAGCTTCTCCCGGCACTCCCTGGACCTGGGGCTGCGGGGGGAGTACAGCTTCCTGGACGGTGTAGTCTGGGTCAACAGCTGCGATCACGTCCGCCGCGT
>CALMBS010000484.1 GCA_937860285.1 uncultured Chloroflexota bacterium | reverse complement strand
CGGGTTCGCGACGACGGCGGCGGTCAACGAGTAGCCCGTGTCCGCATCGGTGTCGTTGGCCAGCACGCCATTGGTGGTGGTCGTGGTGAGCACGCCACCGACACTCCCCGTGTAGGAATCGGCACCGGCCCCCGGGGCGTCGCGGACCACGGCGGCCACATAGAGCCTGGCGCCGCTGATGAACCCGTAGGTCCCCAGCTTCCGGGTCTCGGCCTGCTCCATGTCCGAGAGGTCCACGGGGCCCAGCCTGACCGCGTTGCCGAAAGGGCCCCGGCCGTGTGCGGCAAGCAGGCCGCGGACTTCCTCCTTCAGGCCCGGCTCGACCGGCCGGTCCGAGTACGCCCTGATGGAGGTGCGTTTCTTCATGGACTCAATCAGGTCACCCATCTGCTGCCTGTCCCTCCTGTGGCCGGACCCTGAACTCCCACTGGCAGGCCGGCTCGGTCTTGCCGCCGCGGGGCGGCAGCTTGAGCGGCCGCGCCTTCATGCGGGGGTGGAACAGGGCGGCCGTGTCCACCTGCAGGTGCTTGAAGAGGGAGGCCACATCATCTCCCGCTATGCCCATGGCCCGCCGGCAGAGACGCACCTCGACCGGGGTCTGCCGGCGCCACACCTCCGCATCCAGCTCCTGGGCCGCCTTCTCTCCCAGCTTCTCCCGCATCACCCTCTGGTAGTTCCCCGCCAGGCTGGTGTACATCATCCCCGCCACCTGCCACATCCGGACCAGAGCCTCCCGGGAGAAGTCCGTCATGCGCAGGTCCGGCCGGAATGCTCCGCTGTAGTCATTCATGTCCATCTGGCCCTCCCTGTAGTCGATTCCGGAGTCTGTTTCCGGCAGTCCCAGGGAGAAGATAGCGGAAAGCGCTCCGGGCAGCAACCGGCGAGATGCGCTGCCTTCAGCCGCGGTCCCACGGACCCCGGCCAAGGGGCGCCCTCGTCCTGCGCCGCAGGACGAGGGCCAGCATGAAGCCGGCGGTGAACCCGCCGAGGTGGGCCATGTAGGCCACTCCCCCCTGCGCCTCCGGCCCCAGGATCGAGCCGATGCCGCTCAGAAGCTGGAGGATGATCCACAGGCCCAGGACCACGAAGGCCGGGAGGGGGATCACGAAGAAGCCCAGCAGCACCTTGACCCTTCCCCGGGGGAACAGCAAAACGTACGCCCCCAGCGCCCCGGCGATGGCGCCCGAAGCCCCCAGGGTCGGTATCTCCGAATGGATGTCGACCGACATCTGGGCGACGGTGGCGGCCAGGCCGCAGACCAGGTAGAAGGCCAGGAACCTGAAGTGCCCGAAGTTGTCTTCCACGTTGTCGGCGAAGACCCACAGATAGAGCATGTTGCCTACGATGTGGAACCACCCGCCGTGCAGGAACATGCAGGTGAAGAGGGTCCAGAACTCCCCGGCAGGGTCGTCCAGGAAGCGCTGGGGGACAAAGGACCACTCCACGATGAAGGGGTCGCCCCGGACCAGCTCCACCGCGAAGACGACGATGTTGACCAGGACCAGGACGTAGGTGACATACGGCACCGTCCGGCGCGCGGAGTTGTCGTCACCTACCGGCAAAAGCATGTCTGGCCCTGCCTTTCCTGTGCCCCAGTATCTCACATCCATTGCCGGCCAACCACCGCCGGAAGGGGCGGACCCGCCGCCGGTGGGCTGATTCGATGGTCGGGAGCACCCGTTGACAGTCATTCCCCCGCGCATGGTACCTTAGAGCATCAGCTCCTGCACCCTTCAACTTGGCAGCGATCGCCAGTAGCATCGGGGAGGAGGCGGAGGTCGGGGAAGCTGCGCGATCCAGGTCTTCAGCGGGCGGCGCCATGGCCGTCCTGTCACGCCCGGCACCATTTCCATCCCAAGGATGTTTCCCTGCAGCGGCATCCCGCAGTAAGACCACCCGGTGCACGCGCAGATGACTGCTCCGGGTTAAAGAAGGAGGAGGCCATGGCCAGACTGAAGTACCCCAGGCTGTTTGAACCCGGCATGATAGGCAGGCTGCAGATCAAGAACCGGATCGTGCTGCCCCCCTGCACCACCAACTTCGCCGGGCCCACCGGCGAGCCTACCGACCGCCTCATCAGCTACTACGCCGAGCGCGCCAGGGGCGGGGCGGGACTGCTCATCATCGAGAACACCCAGGTCAAGTACCCCGAGGGCAAGAACGTATCCTGCCAGCTGCGGCTCGACAACGACAAGTACATAGCCGGCTACCAGGAGCTGGCGGAGGCCATTCATCTCTACGGCGCCAGGGTGTTCCAGCAGGTACACCACGCCGGCCGGCAGGTCCACAACACCGAGGGAGTGCAGCCGGTGGCGCCTTCGGCCATCCCCTGCGGGTTCCTCCAGATACCCGTCCGTGAGCTGACCACGGACGAGATCTGGGACCTGGTGGAGAGGTTCTCCGAGACCGCCCTCCGGGTGAAGAAGGCGGGCATGGACGGCGTGGAGTTCCACGGCGCCCACGGCTACCTGCTCGGGGAGTTCATGTCGCCCCACACCAACCAGCGCTCCGATGAATGGGGAGGCACCTTTGAGCGGCGGATGAAGTTCTTCACGGAGATAGTCAAGCGCACCCGGCAGAAGGTGGGGCCGTACTTCCCGCTGTGCCTGCGCTACAGCGCCGATGAGTTCGTGGCCGGCGGGCTTACCCTGGAGGATGGCAAGAAGATCGCCGTGCTGGCGGAGTCATGCGGCATCGATGTCCTGAACGTCAGCGCCGGGATCTATGAGTCCATGCATACCCTCCTCGAACCCATGCGCTTCAAGGAGGGCTGGCGGACCTACATCGCCGCGGCGATCAGGAAAGTGGTCGGCATACCCGTCATCACGGTGGGACAGATCAAGACGCCCGCCTTCGCGGAGAAGACGCTGAAGGAAGGCTCGGCCGACTTCATCGCCCTGGGCCGGCCCCTCATCGCCGATCCGGAGTGGCCCTGCAAGGCCAGGGAGGGCCGGGAGGAAGAGATCCGCAAGTGCATCAGCTGCAACACGGGCTGCATCGGCGGTCACGTGTTCCAGGAGCTGTACATGCGGTGCACCGTCAACCCGGTGGTGGGGCACGAGCGCCAGGACGGCTGGGTGCATCCCAGACCGGCGACAGTGAAGAAACGGGTGATGGTGGTCGGCGGCGGCCCCGGCGGCATGGAGGCGGCGCTGGTGGCAGCCTGGCGCGGCCACAGCGTCACCCTGTTCGAGAAGGACAGCGATCTGGGCGGCCAGCTGAGGGTGGCGGCGGCCTGCCCGGGCCGGGACAAGCTGAACTACCTCCTGGAGTACTACGTGCCGCAGCTGAAGAAAGCCAAGGTCAAGGTTGAGCTGGGCCGGGAGGTAGACGAGAAGCTGGTGAAGGAGACCGGGCCGGACGTGCTGATCGTGGCCACCGGCGCGGTGCCGCTGGTCCCCAACATCCCCTGCTCCACGGGCAAGAACACCCTGACCTACTGGGATGTCCTGATGTCCAGGGCGGAGGTCCCCGGCGCCAACGTTGTGGTCGCCGGCGGGGGGACCGTGGGCTGCGAGCTCTCGCTCTATCTGGCGGAGCGGCAAAAGAAGGTCACCATTGTTGAAATGCTGGACGAGCTGGCCCCGGACGAAGAGCCCATCACCCGCTTTGACCTGCTGGTCAACCAGCTGCCGGAGGCCGGAGTCAGGGCAGTTACCGGCCGGATAATCACCGAGATCGGCGCCAGGGGCGTGACGGCGGTGGACCACTACGGGCGCAAGACCTTGATCGAGGCGGACAGCGTGGTCATAGCCATGGGCACCGCACCCCA
>CALMBS010000483.1 GCA_937860285.1 uncultured Chloroflexota bacterium | reverse complement strand
CCGGCCTCTAGCCACGGGTCCCGGGCATGGTATCATAAGGCGACCGGAGGCTGGGCGCTCCTTTCCCCGCCGTGCCTCCGGCTTCAGGAAGGAGGGCATGATGCGGACCACTATCCTCCAGATCAAGGAGATGAAGCAGAAGGGGAAGAAGATCCCCATGCTCACCGCCTATGACTACGCCACCGCCAAGATCATCGACCAGGCGGGCGTGCCGCTTATCCTGGTCGGCGACAGCTTGGGCACGGTGATACTGGGCTACGACTCCACTATCCCGGTGACCATGGACGTGATGATCCATCACACCAAGGCCGTGGTGCGCGGCACCGCGCAGGCCATGATCATCGGTGACATGCCCTTCATGACCTACCACGCCAGCATCAGCGAGGCCCTGCACAACGCCGCCCGGTTCATGCAGGAGGCCGGGGCCCAGGCAGTGAAGCTGGAGGGCGGAGTGACCATGGCCGAGACCGTGAAACGCATTGTGGACTGCGGCATACCCGTCATGGGACACATCGGGCTGACGCCCCAGTCGGTCCACCAGCTGGGCGGGCACAAGGTGCAGGGAAAGACGCAGGAGTCGGCCGCCCGCCTCATCAAAGACGCCTGTGCCCTGGACGAAGCCGGCGCCTTCGCCGTAGTGCTGGAGGCCGTGCCGACGCCGCTGGCCAGGATCATCACCCAGAAGATCAGCGTGCCCACCATCGGGATCGGCGCCGGACCCTTCTGCGACGGCCAGGTCCAGGTGGTCAGCGACATGCTGGGCCTCTTCACCGATTTCGTGCCCAAACACGCCAAGCAGTACGTGCGCCTGGCCGACAGCATAAAGCAGGCCGTCGGTGATTATGTCAATGAGGTGCAGGCAGGCGCCTTCCCCACCGAGAAGCAGAGCTTCACCATGGATGAGGCGCTGCTGGCCGGGCTGGAAGAGGAGGCAAAACAGTGAAGCTGCCGCCGCCCAAGAAGAAGGGATCCTTCACCCTGGAGGAAACGCTGGAGCGAAGGAGGTCCAAGCGGTCCTTCCTGCCCAAGCGCCTGGGCCCGGAGCAGATAGGGCAGCTCCTGTGGGCCGCCCAGGGCGCCTTCCCGCGGGGAAGGCGGACCGTGCCTTCGGCCGGGGGCATCTACCCCCTGGAGCTCTACCTGGTGACCAGGGATAACGTCCAGCAGTACGTGCCGCAGGACCACGAGCTGGTGGAAACCCAGCACGGCAACGTGGTCCAGCAGCTGTGCGAGGCCGCCGGCGGGCAGGAGTTTGTCCGCGAGGCCCCCGCCAGCATCGTCATTGCCGCAGACCGCCGGGCCATGGAAGGGCGCTACGGCGAGCGCGCCGAGCGCTACATCTGCCTGGAGGTGGGCCACGCTGCCCAGAACATCCACCTGCAGGCCGTGGCCCTGGGGCTGGGCTCGGTGCCCGTCGGCGCGTTCGATGACGATCAGGTCCACTCCGTGCTCAAGCTGCCAGACGAGCAATGGCCGCTTTGCATCATCCCCGTGGGGTATGCGGCGGAATGAAGGTCATCACCACTATCGCCGGGTTACGTGAAGCCCGCCGGGCGGCGGGCACGGTCGGCTTCGTCCCCACCATGGGCTACCTTCACCAGGGACACCTCTTCCTGGCGCGGCGGGCCAAGGCCGAGAACGACTCTTGTGCCGTGAGCATCTTCGTCAATCCCACCCAGTTCGGGCCGAAGGAGGACTTCGCCCGCTACCCCCGCGATCCGGACCGTGACCTGGCCCTGCTGGAGAAGGAGGGCACCGACCTGGTCCTGATGCCGCCCGTCGAGGAGATATACCCCCCGGGGGCCAGCACCTGGGTGGACGTGGATGACGTGACCACCAGGCTGGAGGGCGCCGCCCGCCCCGGGCACTTCCGGGGGGTGGCCACCGTGGTGGCCAAGCTGTTCAACATCGTCGAGCCCACCC
>CALMBS010000482.1 GCA_937860285.1 uncultured Chloroflexota bacterium | reverse complement strand
GATTGGGCACGAGGCCTACCGGCCCGGCTCCGAGACCTGGCGGCAGGTGGTGGACGCCTTCGGCCGGGGCGTTCTGGCCGCCGGGGGAGAGCTCGATCGCAAGAGGCTGGGGGAGATCGTCTTCAAGGACCCCGATGCCCTCGGCCGTCTGAACGGGATAATGCATCCGGGGATGCACCGGGTGGCCGAGGGGATGATAGCGCAGCTCAAGAGGGAGGGAGCGGAGGTCATAGTGCTGGAGGCGCCTCTCCTGGTGGAAGCCAACTGGCTGGACCTGGTGGACGAGGTCTGGGTGGCGCAGGCCAACGAGGAGAACTCCCTCAAGCGGTGCCGGGATCGCTCCGGGCTCTCCGAAGCCCAGGCCCGGTCCCGGCTGGCCTCCCAGCTGCCGCCCGAGGAGAAGGCCAGGCACGCTGACGTCATCATCGACACCAACGTCAGCCTGGCCGACGTGGAGAGCAAGGTCAAGGAGCTATGGGAGCAGAGGCTCACCAAGAGAAGACCCGCGTGACCAAGGAAGCCATCAGGAGGGCCCTGGCCGGGCGGCAGAAACACGCGGAGCCGGTGGCCAGCTACGTGCCCGCCGCGGTCCTGGTGCCGCTCTTCGAGAAGGGCGACGACTACTACCTGGTGTTCACCAAGAGGACGGAGACGGTCAGCCACCACAAGGGCCAGTACTCCTTCCCGGGGGGCAGGCCGCATCCCGAAGACCGGTCGTTGCGGGATGCCGCTCTGCGGGAGACCTGGGAGGAGATCGGGCTGCCGCCGGGGGACGCGGAGGTCCTGGGCGAGCTGGACGACATCGCCACCTTCACCACCAACTTCCTCATCTCGCCCTTCGTGGCCACCATCCCCTATCCCCATCAGTTCACCGCCAACCCGGCCGAGGTGGCCGAGATCATCGAGGTGCCCCTGCGCGCGCTGCAGGACAAGGGCAATTTTGAGGAAGAGGTGGTGGAAGTAGGCGGCCTGGAGATACCGCAGTACTACTACCGCTACGGCGGCCGCGTCATCTACGGCGCTACGGCCAGGATAGTCAAGCACTTCCTGGAGGTCATCGGGCCCCCCGCCTGGAGCGGCGGCGGGATGTCCTGACGCCCGCCGGCAGCGTCCCTTTGGCGGCGGTTCGCTCCGCTGCGGGGGCCCGGGTGCGGTCCCGTGCGGACCTATCCCGGAGCGGGCCCTACGGCGCCCGGCCCATCCAGGAGGTCCCTGACCTCGGCCAGGATCCCCTGGCCCATGGGCTGTCGGACGGCCTCCCGGGGCTTGGCCGGCGGCACCGGACCAGCCGCGGGCTCCACGGGAGCGATCGTGGCCGGCCTGGTGAGGGCCTCGGCCAGCTTGAGCAGCTGCCGGTTGAGCTCCTCCGAGCGCCGGGCCAGCTCGGCAGCCCGCCTCACCAGCTCGTTGGTGGCCTTCTCCAGTTCGTCTGCTGCGCGTTCCAGCTCATCCATAGCCACACCCCCTGATGACCAGAATCGGGCTTTGCCCCCTCTTGACATAAAGTCTAGCACATGGCAGCGAGACCTGTACAGCCGGGCGTAGTAGAATGGTGAAGGAAGGCGAGTTCAGTCAACATGCTGGCCGTGCCGCGAGACGCCGCCACCCTGATCCTGCTGCGTGACCCCCGTCCGCCCGGCGGGGAGATCGAGGTCCTGCTCCTGCAGAGAAGCGCTCACAGCTCGTTCCTTCCGGGAGCGCACGTCTTCCCCGGGGGCGCCGTGGAGGAGGCCGACTTCGCCCCGCAGATGGCCGGCCTGTGCCGGGGGCTCGGCTTCGGCCAGGCGCACCGCATCATCCCGGACATCAGACCGCCGGAGAAGGCCCTGGGGTTCTTCGTGGCCGCCATCAGGGAGGCCTTCGAAGAGTCAGGGATCTTCCTGGCCGGAGAAGGGAACCGGCGGTCCCCGCCGCCCGGCCCGCCGCTGCCGGGCCGGGCGGGAGAACGGGAGGAGATCAACGCCGACCCGTCGCTCCTGGCCTCCCGCCTGCGGGTCCGGGGCCTGAAGCTGGCCACGGACCGCCTGTTCTACTTCGCCCACTGGATCACGCCGGAGGTGCTGCCCATCCGTTTCGACGCGCGCTTCTTCGTCGCCGCGGTCCCGCCGGGACAGGAGGCTTCCCCTGACGGCCGGGAGACCGTGGAAGCCAAGTGGATTCCACCGCGGGAGGCCCTGGAGGAAAACGCGCGGGGCCGGCTGGTGCTGGCGCCTCCCACTTTCCAGAGCCTGAGGGAGCTGGCGGGGTTCCAGACCGTGGAGGAGGCCATCGCCGCCACCCGCGTCAAGAATGTGCAGATGCACTTCGGCTGACGGGGGCTGCGGCCGCAGGTGCGGACCGCCCCGGGGGATGTGGATGCCTAGCTGGCGCTGCCCCTGGCCCGGGCCAGCCACCTCTCCACCCAGGTGACCAGGGTCTCGTGGCTCAGGATCTCCTCCGAGGCGGCGTAGGGGTCGATCTCCCCGTTCTCCACGCGCTCCAGATACCGGTTGAGCTGCTCGTCCCCCAGCACCACCTGGAGGGTCTGGGTGGTGATGGTGCTCTCTATGTTCCGCAGCAGGTCGGCCCGGCGCTGCTTGCGCCGCCTGGTGTCCAGCCTCCCGCTCTCGCGCAGCGCCGCGTAGTGCTTCTCGATTTGCTCGTAGAGATCGGTGATACCGACGTCGTTGGCGGCCTGAGTGGCCACCACCGGCACCTGCCACCACGACTGCTTGGGGCTCTGGTGCAGCATGGCCATCAGGTCGGCCACCACGAAGTCCGCCCCGGGCCGGTCCGCCTTGTTGACGGCGAAGATGTCGGCGATCTCCATCAGCCCGGCCTTCATCGTCTGTATGGTGTCCCCGGCCTCGGGGACCAGTATGACCACGACGGTATCGGCGGTCTCCATCACGTCCACCTCGGTCTGCCCCACCCCTACCGTCTCCACCAGGATCAGGTCCTTGCCGGAGGCGTCCAGGAGCTTGATCACGCTGGAGGCGGTGCGCGGCAGGCCACCGTGGCTGCCGCGGGTGGCCATGCTGCGGATGAAGACACCGTCATCCAGGAAATGCTGCTGCATCCTCACCCTGTCGCCCAGCACCGCCCCGCCGGAGAAGGGACTGGTGGGGTCGACGGCCACCACGCCGACCTGCAGCTGCTTCTTGCGGGCAATGGTGGTGAGCCGGCTGACCATGGTGCTCTTGCCCCCTCCGGGCGGCCCGGTGATGCCGACGCAGTAGGCCCGGCCGGTGCGGGGATAGATGGACCTCATGATCTCCGGCACCTCCTCGCTCTCCCTCTCTACCATGGTGATCAAGCGCGCCAGGGACAGACGGTCGCCGGCCAGCATCTTCTCTACAAGCTCAGTCATTGCGGCTCCTTACCGGGTCTTGTTTTGCATGTTCCGTGGGCTTGTTGTTATTATAGGTTAACTATGCGCCCGATTGGAAATCGGGACGCTTCAAGGAGGCTGAATGTCTGAGAGCGGCAACGGGCAGATCACTACAGCCTCTGGGATCCCGGTGAAGGACATCTACACCCCAGAGGACGTCACTCAGGTCAACTACGACAAGGACATCGGCGCGCCCGGCCAGCCCCCATACACCCGCGGCGTCTACGCCAGCATGTACCGGGGACAGCTGTGGACCATCAGGCGGCTGACGGGCTACGACAGCCCGGAGGCCACCAATGCCCGCTACAAGGAAGAGTACGCCCTGGGGCAGACCGGTTTCTCGATCGCCCCGGACATCTCCACCCCGTCGGGCATGGACCCGGACGACCCCAGGGTGGCCCACGACATCGGCCATGCCGGGGTCCCCATCTACTCCATCGAGGACATGGAGACCGTTTTCCGGGACCTGCCCATCGAGAAGTGCTCCGCGTTCCTGGCAGACCGCGTCGGCGGGCTGCTGACGCCGGCCTACTTCGCCATGGCCCAGAAGCGCGGCATACCCCTGGAGCAGGTGAGAGGGACCACAGCCAACTGCATCCTCACCTGGAGCTCCATGGAGCTGGCCAACCAGCCCCCGCCCGAGGCCTACTTCCGCCTCTCCACGGACCTCATCGAGTGGTGTTCTCTGCACGCGCCGCGATGGTACCCCATCTCCATGAACTCCTACAACCCCCGGGACAATGGCATCACCGCCATCCAGGAGCTGGGCATGCTGATGGCAGAGGTCATCGAGTACGCCAACGAGGCCAAGCGCCGGGGCCGGGTACCCCTGGAGAAGTTCACCAAGAGGTTCGCCTTCAACATGGCGGCCAACAACGACCTCTTCGAGGAGACCTGCAAGCTGCGCGCCGGCCGGCGCATGCTGCGCAAGATCATCCATGACCGGTTCGGGGTCCAGGACCCCGCCTGCGGCCAGCTGCGGGTCCACGTTCAAACCTCCGGCTCCACCCACACCCACCAGGAGCCCCTGAACAACGTCATCCGCATCGCCTACCAGACTCTGGCGGCGGTGCTCGGCGGGGCCCAGTCGATACACGCTAACGGCTACGACGAGGCGGTGTGCCTGCCCACGGAGCAGGCTATGCTGCTGGCCATTCGGACCGAGCAGATCGTGGGACTGGAGACCGGCGTGACCAACACCATCGACCCGCTGGGCGGCTCCTACTACGTCGAGGCCCTGACCAACAAGATCGAGGAGGGGGCCTGGGACTACGTCAAGAAGATAGAGGACCAGGGGGGCCTGGTGAAGGCCATAACCAACGGCTGGATACACCGGGAGTACAAGCAGGCCATCGTGGACTACGACCGGAAGCTCAAGTCGGGCGAGATCACCATCGTCGGCGTCAACAAGTTCCGTCTCGAGCCGGATAAGGTGCCCTACAAGGTGCCCATCTTCAAGTCCGACAGAAGCGCGGTAGAGGTCCTCAAGAAGAGGATCCAGAAGCTGAGAGAGACCAGGGACAAGGCCAAGCATGCCGCGGCCATGAAGCAGCTGGAAGAGGTCCTGCGCACCGATCAGAATACCTTCCCGGCCATTAAGGAAGCCGTGGAAGCCCAAGCCACGCCTGGGGAGCTGGCGGCGGCCGTGATGAAGGTCTACGGCAAGTGGACCTACCCCATCGGTGTCTAGAGAAGGAGATTGAGAAATGGCTGATAAGAAAGTCAAGATCCTGATGGCCAAGCCCGGGCTCGAGGGCCACTGGCGGGGTTTGATCTCCGTGAGCCAGGCCTTCAAGGACGCAGGCTTCGAAGTGATATACGGGGCCAGCATGCCTCCCGCGGAGATCGCGGAGACCGCCCTGCAGGAGGATGTGGACATCGTCGGGCTCAGCATCCTCTGCGCCAACTACATGGAGCTGGTCACGGAAGTCATGAAGGCGCTGAAGGCCAAGAAGAAGGACGACGTGATCGTCCTGCTGGGCGGCATCATC
>CALMBS010000481.1 GCA_937860285.1 uncultured Chloroflexota bacterium | reverse complement strand
GCTCGGCGATGGTGCGCGCCGCCGCCGCCTCCAGCTCGGTGCCGATCTCATCGATAATGATGGCCTGGGGCATGTGGTTCTCCACCGCCTCGATCATCACGGCGTGCTGCATGGTGGGCGTCGGCACCTGCATGCGCCGGGCGTGGCCGATGGCCGGATGGGGGATGTCGCCGTCCCCGGCGATCTCGTTCGAGGTGTCGACCACCACCACCCGCTTCTTCAGCTCGTCCGCCAGCACCCGCGCCACCTCCCTCAGCATCGTGGTCTTGCCGATGCCCGGGCGGCCCAGGAGCAGGATGCTCTTCCCGGACTGGACCAGGTCCTCTATGAAATGCACGGTGCCGTACACCGCCCGGCCGACGCGGCAGGTCAGCCCCACAATACGGCCCCGGCGGTTGCGGATGGCCGATATCCGGTGCAGCGTGCGCTCGATGCCGGCCCGGTTGTCATCGCCGAAGGCGCTGACGCGGGAGGCAACGTAGTCCAGGTCCTCCTGTATGACACCCTTCTCGGACAGCACCACCTCGTGGGTCAGGAACCGCGCCTCCGGGGTGCGGCCCAGGTCCAGCACCACCTCGAGCAGATCGGCCAGGTCCTCCCTCCGCCGCAGCGGGTCCGAAGCGGACGGAGGCAGGATATCCAGAAGGGCATCCAGGTCATCCACAATTCTTCTTTGCATCGTCCTTCGCTTCCTCAGGCAGGCACTACCGGCATGGCATACGGCTCGACCACCCGGACCAGGAGCTCCTTCATCAGCGCCGAGTAGGTTGCCCGCCGGGTGAAGCCGCGGCCCTCCAGCAGCCGCTGCAGCGCAGCGTCGGCGTCCGGGACCAGGCAGAAGGTCCTCCGGCAGCCGGCAAGGGCCGACAGGCCGTAGTCCACCACGGATTCCATGTCCTCCCTGGTCACCGCCGGTATGTCCAGCAGCCCGCTGTCGCGGCCGGCGCTGGTGGCGGCCCAGCCCACGATCCCGCCATCCTTCTCAAAGACCCACTCCTGCCCCGGGCTGCGGCGGCGGTGGGCCTGCCACTCGCCGTAGGTGGTCCCCTCCGCCCGGCGGACCGGCGGCGGAGCGCACCTGAGGTAGAGCTCGAACAGCCGGTACTCGTCGTCGGCCTTCTTGCGGCGGGGCTGGAGACCCGGGGAAGAGCCGTTCCCGGAGCGGGCGCCTTTGGCCGGCGCCGGGGCGCCGTCGTTCTCGAGGCAGTAGAGATGGTCAGAGGAGTACGGCAGGAAGCCGGTGTCCTGCGCGGGCTTCAAGAGCGAGCTGCCGGCCGCCAGGCAGAGGAAAATCCGCCCGATCTGCAGTTGCCCGGCAGCGGAGCTGACATGCTCCAGGAGCTTGAGGCAGGGCCAGTCGTCATGGTCGCCCACCATGAGCCGGTTCACATCCCAGGACCGCGAGCTGCAGCGGGTGGTCACCGAAGCCAGGCCCTTCAGGGACAGGCCCTCCGTGAGTACCCAGGCACCGGACCTCTGGCGGGGATTGAACCAACCGAAGACCATGTCGGCCAGGTCGCCGAACCTCCCATCCTTCCCGCCAAGGCCCTCCCTGGTCCTGGCCTTGTTGGACAGGGTCTTGCCAGCTACCAGCAGGTCTACCACATCCAATGGCATGAAGGAGCGAATCATAGCGGTTGCCCTACCAACCTCTCGTCGCCAGCAGATCCTCCTTGGCGATGGCCTTTATGTCCAGCCCGGGCATGGCCTCGCCCAGCCCTCTTGAGACTTCGGCAATAATCTTCGGGTCCTGATAGTGGGTGGTGGCCTTCACGACGGCCGCGGCCCTGGCCGCAGGGTTGTTGGACTTGAAGATGCCCGAGCCCACGAACACACCCTCGGCCCCCAGGTGCATCATGAGCGCCGCGTCGGCCGGGGTGGCCACGCCTCCGGCGGCGAAGTTGACCACGGGGAGCTTGCCGGTGGCCTGGACCTCGAGCAGCAGCTCCAGCGGCGCGCCCAGCGCCTTGGCCTCCGCCACCAGCTCCTCCTTCGGCATGTTGACCAGCTTGCGGATGCCGTCCATCACCGCCCGCATGTGCCGCACCGCCTCCACGATGTTGCCGGTGCCCGCTTCGCCCTTGGTGCGGATCATGGCCGCCCCCTCCGAGATGCGCCGCAGGGCCTCGCCCAGGTCGCGGCAGCCGCAGACAAACGGGACTTTGAAGTCGTGCTTCCAGACGTGGAAGGACTCATCAGCCGGAGTAAGGACCTCGGACTCGTCGATGAAGTCCACCCCCAGGGCCTCCAGGACCCGGGCCTCGACAAAATGCCCGATGCGGCACTTGGCCATGACCGGGATGCTGACCGTCTTCTTGATGGCCAGTATGACGTCCGGGTCGGCCATGCGGGCCACCCCACCGGCCGCCCTGATATCAGCGGGCACCCTCTCCAGGGCCATCACCGCACAGGCCCCGGCCTCCTCCGCGATCCTGGCGTGCTCCGGCGTCACCACGTCCATGATGACGCCGCCCTTGAGCATCTGGGCCAGGCCGGATTTCACTGTCCAGGTCCCCTTGTCCATCCAGTCCTCCTAGGTCTCATCGCCGGGAATGGCCCTTCGGGCACACCTCTCGGCGCCGCGGGCTCGCGAGAAACCAGCCTGAGATCGCCGCTGTTCTACGCGTCGATCTGGCAGTCTTATTCTATATTCGCCATACCCGATTATCAAGAGGATGGGCTTCACCGCCGCACCGGAGGCGTGTCTTGACCGTGGGACCCACGGGCACTGTACTCCACGGGCGATCGCTGTGGTTGGCAGCAAAGGCATGATGGGGATGGTGGTCACGGCGGTAAGCAAGTTCTCGGGGATACCCCTCGAGGCATTTGCCCGCAGAGAAGAGGCGCTGGACTGGCTGGCCGCGCAGCAGTCCAAGCCATAGAACGGCCCCGTTCTCCACCCGGCCGGTAGCGGCGCGCATGAATCGGTGTGGATGCTCTATGCGGCCGGGGGCAGCCCCACCCTTTGCCGCAGCTCAGCGGCCATCGCCTAGGCATCATCGGACGGTTTCAGGGTCACCACCCTCGTCGCGCGGCCTCCCTTTTCCGTCATCTCGATATCGTAGCGCCAGCCCTTGTTCGGCATGTCCGCGCGGCTCGACTGGCCAAAGGGGACCAGGGCCGAATCGCCGCCTGGCCACATCCCGGCCCGGCTCCACCACGATTCGCGGGCCATCACGCCCACGCGGGTCACCCGCGAGAACGGCACCCTCTTGCTGACCGGCAGCGGCAGGCCCAGCAGCTTGAACCGCAGCCGGACCTCTCTCCCGAATTCGTCCACCATGGTCTCCCACCCGGTACCCAGGCGGGGCCGAATGAGCAGGCCGGTTGAATCAGCTGCACGGGCTTTGCTTGCCATTTCGCCCTCCTCCCCACATCGATCCGAACCGACTGGCTCTGCTGAGCCATACTATACCACGCTCATTTCGAGATAGACCGCCGGTCGCCGGTGAATAGGGGGGCCAACTGGCCACCGCCGGTCACGGCAGCCGCAGCGTCATGCCCACCGGGCAGTGGTCCGACCCGGTCACCTCCGGCATGATGCTGGCTCCGGCCACCGACGGCGCGAGGGGCTGGCTGACGAAGAAGTAGTCGATCCTCCAGCCCACGTTCCGCTGGCGGGCCCCGGTCTTCATGTCCCACCAGGAGTACTGCCCCGGCTCCTGGCTGAACCGCCGGAAGGTGTCCACGTAGCCCCGGGCCACGAACCGGTCCATCCACGCCCTCTCGATGGGCAGGAAGCCGGATACCTTCTCGTTCTCCTTCGGCCGGGCCAGGTCGATCTCCTTGTGGGCCGTGTTGAAATCGCCGCAGATGACGATCCCGGGCTGCTTCTTCCTCAGGGACTCCACGAAGCGCAGGAAGGTCTCGTAGAAGTCCATCTTATACCTCAGCCGGGCCTCATCCTTCTTGCCGTTGGGGAAGTAGACGTTCAGCAGGGTGAAGCCGGAGTGCTGGGTCAGCAGCACCCTCCCCTCAACGTCGAACTTCAGCCCCTGGCTGGAGAAGTCCGTCTCCACCCGGACCGGCTTCTCCCGGGTGAAGGTAGCTACGCCGCCGTAGCCCTTCTTCTCGGGGTAGCTCCAGCACGCGTGATAGCCCTCCGGCTGGCGCAGGGCCTGGTCCAGCTGCTCCGGCCGGGCTTTCGTCTCCTGGAGGCAGAGAACATCGGGCTTCTCCCGGCCCAGCCAGTCCAGGAAGCCCTTGTTGGCCACGGCCCTCAGGCCGTTGACGTTCCAGCACAGCAGCTTGAGCTCTTTCATGGCGAGGCACCTCCACCGGCGTCAGCCTGGGAAACACGGCCAGTATAGGTGGTGCCGAGACGCTTTTTCAACCCGCGCCAGATTCCCGGACCCGAGCCCCGCGCGGCCCGGCCTCCGAGGGGGCCCTGGTCCGGGCCAGCCGGGCGCCCCATCTGTGCTACCATATGATCCAGCACAGGCCAGGGACAGAGGATTGTACGACGCTATCGTGGTCGGCGCCGGGCCGGCGGGCAGTCATGTTGCGGCGGAGCTCGCCCGCCGCGGGCACAGTGTGGCCCTGCTGGAGCAGCACGGCGCCATCGGCAAGAAGGGCTGCTGCACCGGCATCGTAGGCCGGGAGTGCCTGGAGGCGTTCCCCATCGCCCGGCAGGCGGTGGTCCGGGAGGCCAGGGGGGCCCGTTTCTTCTCCCCGTCGGGCGCGTCCTTCACCCTCCAGAAGGAGGCGGCCCAGGCCTACATCCTGGACCGGCGGGCCTTCGACGAGGCCATGGCGGCCGCAGCCGCCAAACAGGGGGCGGAGTGCCTCCTGGGGACCATGGTGAGAGCGGTCTCCCCGGCCGGCGATGCCGCCCGCGTCGAGGCGGAAGCCGGCGGGCAGGCGCGGGCCTTCGAGGCCCGGGCCGTGGTCCTGGCCTGCGGCTTCGGCTCCCCTCTTCCGGTCGCCCTGGGCTTCGGCCGGGCCGGCGACCGGGCGGCCGGCGCCCAGGCGGAGGTGGAGACCGCGGTGGACCAGGTGGAGGTCTACGTGGGCCGCCGCCACGCCCCGGGTTTCTTCGCCTGGCTGGTGCCCACCCGCGAGGGCAAGGCGCTGGCCGGGCTGCTCGCCCGGCGGGACACCAGGGGCCGCCTGGAGGCCTTCCTGCGCCACCTCCGGGACCAGGGGAAGATAGCCGCGGACGGGGCGCCGCCGAGGTTCGGGGGCATCCCCCTGAAGCCCCTGGGCCGCACCTCGGGCAGCAGGGTGATGGTGGTGGGGGACGCCGCGGGGCAGGTCAAGCCGATCACCGGCGGCGGCATCTACTACGGGCTGCTGTGCGCCGATATCGCTGTGGACGTCCTGGGCCGGGCCCTGGCCGGCAACGACTTCTCGGCCCGGGCCCTGTCGGAGTACGACAGGCAGTGGCACCGGCTGCTGGCCCGGGAGCTGCGCATCGGGCGCTGGGCCCGCCGCGCCTTCGAGAGGTTGAGCGACCGGCGCATCGAGCGGCTGTTCCGCCTGGTGCAGGACGGCCCGGCGGCGGAGTCGCTGCTCGCCGACCCGGACTTCTCCTTCGACTGGCACGGCCGGCTGGTCCTGAGGGCGCTGCGGCGCCTGGGCCCGCGGGCAGCCCTGGCCATGCTGGGGAGGTGAGGCGCCCGGGATGCACCCGGCGGCGGCCTGCTATATGATTATCGGAGTCATGCGCAGATGGTGGCTTCCGGAGACCACTCCCCCCCGGATCCTGCTGTTCTTCCCGGGCACGATCGCGCTGGTGGTGGCCTGGGCCCTCTGGGGGCTCTTCGTCGGCGTCCCGGCGGCGCGCAACGCCGCCGTCGTCATCGGCATCGTGGGCTTCTCCGCCGCCGCCCTGGCCATGTTCTTCGCCATGGCCCGGCCCGACACCGACGGGAGGCTGCAGCGGCACCACCAGAAGCTGCTCATGTTCTCCAGGGTGGTCTCGGCGGCCCTGGTGATCGGCTCCTTGGTCATGGCCGCGGTCATGGTCCCGTGGATCTATGCTGACGAAAACGTCACCCTCTTCGGCCAGGTGGAGATCCAGCCCGCCACCAGCGACGCCATAGCCATAACCCACCAGGCCAACGAGATGGTCCTCGACGGCGAGAACCCCTACGGGCACACCAACGTCATCACGGCCATGGAGAACTTCACCACGGTCACCCCCACCATCCTGCGGCAGGGGGCCTTCGCCGGCGCCTACCCCATGCCCACCGACGAGCAGATGGACGCCGCCCTGGAGGCCGCGAAGGCCAATCCAGACCAGGTGGCCCCGGAGTTCGAGTCCACCCTGTCCTATCCCGCGGGCGCCTTCCTGCTGCGGCTCCCCACGGACGCCCTGGGGGTCCCGCCGCAGTGGTTCTACCTGTTGTGCGTGGTGCTGATCGGGATCGTCATCGCCTGGAGGGCCCCGGCGCACCTGCGCCCGGTGGCGGTCATCGGCTGCACCGCCTCCATGCTGGTGTGGAACTCCCACCTCGGCGGCGGCACGGATGCCCTCTACCTCCTGTTCATACTGCTGGGATGGACGCTGCGGCGGCGGCCTGTGCTCGCCGCCGCCCTGATAGGGATGGCCTGCACCTGCAAGCAGACGGCCTGGTTCTTCATACCGTTCTACATCGTGCTCCTGCTGCGCGAGGCCGGCTGGCGGCGGGCCGCCCAGTCACTGGCCGTGATCGGCGTGGTCTTCCTCCTGGTCAATGCGCCTTTCATCGCCGCCGGCCCGGAGGCCTGGATCACCGGCATACTGGCGCCGATGACCCACCCCCTGTTCCCCTACGGCATCGGCCCGGTGTCCTTCGCCATGCTGAGCCACACCCCGGTGCCCTCGGCCATCTTCACCGCGCTGGAGGCGGCAACGCTGGTGGCCGCCCTGGCCTGGTACTACCGCCACTGCCTGCGCGCCCCGAACACCGGGCTCCTTCTGGCCATGGGGCCGCTCTTCTTCGCCTGGCGCAGCCTGATCGCCTACTTCGCCAGCATCCCGCTGGTGGTCTTCGGCGCCGCCCTCATCGACGAGGCC
>CALMBS010000480.1 GCA_937860285.1 uncultured Chloroflexota bacterium | reverse complement strand
CATCCCCGTGTTCATCGCCAGGGAGGCCTACTGGCAGCAGCGCTTCGCGGAGAGGGGACTGCCCATCATCGGTGACGACATCAAGTCGCAGGTGGGCGCGACCATCACCCACCGCGTTCTGACCAGGCTCTTCCGCGAGCAGGGGGTCAAGCTGGAGCGGACCTACCAGCTGAACTTCGGCGGCAACACCGACTTCTACAACATGCTGGAGCGGGAGCGGCTGGAGTCCAAGAAGATTTCCAAGACCAACGCCGTGACGTCGCAGCTGGACTACAAGCTCGATCCCGAGAACATACACGTGGGACCGAGTGACTACGTACCATGGCTGACCGACCGGAAGTGGTGCTACATCCGCATGGAGGGAACCACCTTCGGCAACGTCCCGCTGAACCTCGAATGCAAGATGGAGGTCTGGGACAGCCCCAACTCCGCAGGTATAGTCATCGATGCCATCAGGTGCTGCAAGCTCGGCCTGGACCGGGGCCTGGCGGGTTCGCTGGTAGCCCCGTGCTCCATGTTCATGAAGTCGCCGCCTATCCAGTTCTCTGACGATGAGGCACGACGCAACCTGGGAGATTTCATCTCGGGGACGAACACCAGGACACTGCCTCCGCAGAAGTAGGCCAAACACGGCAGCCTCCCTGGCCGAACCATGAATATTGGTCTGGTTTCGCCCTACGACTACGCCTACCCGGGTGGGGTTAATACCCATATCTCCAACCTGGCCATGAACATGGCTTCGCTGGGGCACCGGGTGAAGATCCTGGCGCCCTGCTCCGACCGGAGGGCCCTGCCCAAGAACATGCCCATCATCGAGCTGGGCAGGACCGTTCCGTACCCTTCCAACGGCTCGACCTCCAGGCTGACGCTGTCATTCTGGCTGATGCGCAAGATCAGGGGCATCCTCGAGGAGGAGAACTTCGACATCCTCCACTTCCATGAACCGCTGTGCCCCTCCCTGCCCTGGATGGTGCTCCACTACTCCCGGTCGGTCAACATCGCCACGTTTCACGCCTTCTACCGGCGCTCCGCCAACTACCGCGTATTCCATCCGCTCCTCCAGAGGTTCCACCAGAAGCTGGACGGGATGATCGCCGTCTCCGAGCCGGCGCGCAAGTTCGTCTCCCGGTACTTCCCCGGCGACTATCGTGTCATCCCCCACGGTGTTGACATGGAGCGTTTCGGCACCAAGCCGACCTACATCGACCAGTATCACGACGGCCGGCTGAACATCCTCTTTGTCAGCCGCCTGGAGAAACGCAAGGGGGCCAGGTACCTGCTCCACGCCTACAAGAAGGCCAAGCACGACTGCCCGCCTTCCCGGCTGATCCTGGTCGGCCCCGGGGACAAGCAGCGGCGCAACTACCAGAGATGGGTCACCGACGTGAACCTGGAGGACGTGGTGTTCACCGGGCACGTGCCGTACGTGGACCTGCCCCGCTACTATCACACGGCAGACATCTTCTCCATTCCGGCAGTGGGGCAGGAGAGCTTCGGCATCGTCCTGCTGGAGGCCATGGCCGCCCGCAAGCCCATAGTAGCCACCCACATCGACGGGTACGCCAACGTGGTGACCAACGGAGTCGATGGCATCCTGGTCAAACCCAGGGACGAGCGGGCCCTGGCCGACGCGCTGATCTCGCTGGCCAACGACAAGGACCTGCGAGAGAGGATGGGCGCCAGGGGGAGGGCCAAGGCCGAGACCATGAGCTGGCCGGTCATCGCCCAGAGGACCCTGGACTTCTACCAGGAGTGCATGGGGAAGAAACGTTGAGTGACCCCGTAGACTGGCGCCACAGGCTGGCCAACCGGTTCACCACGCCCACCGCGAAGGTCCTGTCGAAGACCGGGGTGACCCCCAACACCCTCACCGTGATGGGCTTCCTGGTGAGCGTGGCCGCCGGCATCCTCATCGCCCTGGGGCATTTCCTGGCCGGCGGGCTGGTGGTGCTCTTCGCGGGCGCCTTCGACCTGATGGACGGGCCCGTGGCGCGGGTGACCGGCAAGACCTCCAGGTTCGGGGGCTTCCTCGATTCCACGCTGGACCGCCTCTCAGAGGCAGCGGTGCTGGCCGGCATCCTGGCCTACTACGCCTACAACCAAGGGACCTGGGAGTCCCTGCTGGCCTACGGCTGCTTTGTCGGCTCGGTCATGGTGAGCTACCTGAGGGCCCGGGCGGAGGGGCTGGGGATCAAGTGCGAGGTCGGGGTGTTCACCAGGGTAGAGCGGGTCATCGTCACGTCCATCGGGCTCATGGTCGGGCAGTGGGTTGGCCAGGCCATACCGGTGATGCTGGGCATCATTACCGTGCTGGCCTTCCTCACGGTGCTCCAGCGCCTGGTCCACGTCCAGCGGTCTGAGAAGCCATAGCCGGGCGGGCCGCCCGCCATGCCGCAGACTTGCCACCAGCGGGGCCTTGATCTACTATTGTTAGGGGCAAACCGAGCGCCGCCACGGTAGTTCCCCACGCGGTCTAGTCTTTCACACAAGTGAGGTCCCATGCCAGTCACAGTCATTGTCGGAGTCCAATGGGGCGATGAGGGTAAGGGCAAGGTAATCGACCTGCTGGCCGAGAAGGCCAGCATGGTGGTCCGCTTCTCCGGCGGGCCGAATGCCGGTCACACCGTCTACAACCCCCATGGCAAGTTCACGCTGCACCTGGTTCCCGCCGGGATCTTCTACCCCCACACCACGTGCATTATCGGCAACGGAGTGGTCATCTCTCCAGCCGTCCTGACCGAGGAGTTGGACCAGCTCGCTGAAAAAGGCATAGACACCTCACGCCTGTTCATCAGCGCCCGCGCCCATCTCATCATGCCCTATCACACCCTTCTCGATAAGCTGGAGGAAGAGGCCAAAGGCAAGGCGGCGCTGGGCACGACGCGTAGTGGAGTCGGGCCGGCCTATATGGACAAGGTCGGCCGTCTGGGAATCAGGGCAGGCGATCTCACTGATCTGGATGGCCTGAGGCAGCGGCTGCGCTTCGTTCTCGACCAGAAGAACAACGTCATTACGAAGGTCTACGGTGCCGCACCGCTCTCGTTCGAAGAGATCTACGAGAAGTACTGCCGCTACGCGGAGCGGCTGGCGCCGATGATACGGGAGACCGAGCCCATCGTCGCGGAGGCCATCGAAAGGAACCACCGCGTGCTGCTGGAGGGAGCCCAGGGGAGCCTGCTGGATGTCGACTTCGGCACGTATCCCTACGTCACGTCTTCGTCAGTCATAGCCGCGGGGGCTTTCTCCGGACTGGGCCTCAGTCCGACCAAGATCGACTATGTCTTCGGCGTGGTCAAGGCGTACACCACCAGGGTGGGCGCCGGTCCGA
>CALMBS010000479.1 GCA_937860285.1 uncultured Chloroflexota bacterium | reverse complement strand
GCAGGTGCATGAGGTCATAGTCCCGGCGGGTTCGGGTCCACGCCGAGATGTGTTCGTCGATTTCATCCTGGTTCCGATGCCGACCGGCGGCGTCCGAGAGGTTGCTCTGCGATGCCCAGGACGGATTGCCCATGGCCCTGCACAGTCCCGCCCATTCGTCGTCAGAGAATACCGTGATGGCAATCCACCGGTCTTCTCCCTGGCATGGGTACAGTCCGCAGGGGGCCGCCACAGGGTGGCGATTCCCGAGGGGCCCCTGCACCTGCCCGTTGAGGCTGAAGTCCATGATGGCTTCGCCAAGCTGTGGGATCAGGGTCTCGATCTGCGCCACGTCGATGAACTGACCTTCTCCGGTTCTCTCTCGGTAGTGCAGGGCTGTCATGGCTGCAAAGGCGCCCATGGCCCCGGCGGCTGCGTCACAGTGATAGACCTCTGTGGTCCACGTCGGATCGGCGTTCGGATAACCGCGCAGCAGAGTGTGACCCGCGATGGCCTCAAGGTGCCTGCCCAGGGCTATTCGATCGGCGGAGGGGCCGCTGTTGCCGAAGGCAGGCATCGAGACCATGATGATGTCCGGCTTCACCTGGCACAGCTCATCGTATCCCAGCCCCAGCTTGGCCATTGTGCCGTAGGCGTTGTTCTCGACAAGGAGGTCGCTGATGGCCACGAGCCTCTTCACTATTCCCAATCCCCTGGGCGTCATGTAGTCCACCGTCATGCTGAGCTTGTTCCGGGCGTGCACGTTGAACATCGCCGCCCGGTTGTAAGGCCGTTCCCCCGCTTTCCGGTCGGGGTAACCGGCAGTGGCCATGCCGCGGGTGGCGAGAAGTGCGTCAGCGGGCCGCAGGGTTATGCCCCTGGTGCCGTAGGGCGCGAACTGGGTGTTTTCCACTCTGATCACTTCGGCGCCCATGTCCGCCAGCATCATCGTGGTGAATGTGCCCGCCCACACCACGCTCATGTCGATCACCCGGATCCCTGCCAGAGGGAGTGCCTTCAAAGATGGGGAGCTGGCCTCTCTTGTCATATGACTCCGTCCTCCCTCAGTCGCGCCAGGTCCGACGCACTGTACCCCAGCCTTGTGTATATCTCATCATTGTGTTCACCCAGCCTTGGGGCGGGCTTGTTGCCCTGCGCGGATACGTTGGACAACCGGAACGGCGCGCCGGGGTACTTCGCCCTTCCGGCAACGGGGTGGTCAATGTCCACGAAGAACTCCCGTTCCCTCAAGTGGCGATCCTCCAGGAGATCGCCGGCAGTGAAGAGGGGACCGACGGCCGCTCGCGCCCTCCTCGCTTCGTCCCATATCTCTTGCTTGGTTCGCGACATGGCCCAAGGGTACAGGATACCCAGGATGGCCTCCTGGCGCTTCACGTCCATCTGGCCCTCTGCCGTGCCAAACCCCTTGTCCGCAAGCTCAGGGGGCGAGCCCAGCAGGGCGAAGTTGCGGGGCCACCATGGCACCCCTCCGGCGACGTCGAAGTAGCCGTCGGCACAGGGGTAGATCCCTTCCGGGCACCCTGACATTATCCCGCCCCTGCCCCCGCCGCTCCTTTCGGTCGTTTCCTTTCCGCCAGTGTATTGATGTGCCAGCAGGTAAGGTGCCCTGCGATCGACGCTGCCAAGGCCGGTCTCCAGCAGTGACACGTCTATCTGCTGACCGCAACCGCTCCTCCTGCTGCCAAAGAGGGCTATCATGGTCGCCGTGGCCGCCAGGACCCCTGCCTGGTACTGCAGCACGTTGCCTCCGAGCTTCAGGGGTTCGCGGTCTGCCTGCCCCACCATCTTCATGCAGCTGCCCATGGCGTTTAGCACCAGCTCGGACATCCTGTAATCCCGGTACGGCCCATTCTGGCCGAAGCTGGAGATGGAGGTCATGACCATGGCCTCGTTGGCCTGGCGGACAGCTGCGTAGTCGAATCCAAGAGACGGCATGACCCGCGGCGAGAAGCTCTCGACGAGGATGTCTGCCTCCCGCAGCAGCTGATGCATGATGCTCTTTCCCGGTGCCTTGCCGAAGTCGAGCGTGATGGCCTTCTTGTTCGTGTTCAAGTGCAGGAAGAGCCCGCTTCTCTCCAGCCCGGGCTGGTCTCCCAGGAAAGGCCCCATGCTCCGGGCCGGGTCCCCGGTCCCAGGGCGCTCGACCTTGATGACTTCCGCGCCATAGTCCGCCAGCAGTTTGGTGCAGTAGGGGCCCGCTATGTGCCAAGTGAGATCCAGGACCCTCACGTCCGAGAGGACTCCAAAGCTCATCTGAAAACTCCTTCCTCGAGCAATTGCACGAACTCGGCATCCGGCATCCCGAGTATCCGGGTGCAGACCCACTCGGTGTGCTCCCCCAGCCGCGGGGCGGCCGTTCTCAGTTCACCTGGCGTCCTGGACATGGTGAAGCTGATGCCGTCGTACCTGTGCGGCCCGATGTCGGGGTGCTCCAGTGACCAGAAGTGATGCCGGTGCTCAAGCTGCTCGTCGCCATGCACAGACTGCGTGTCGTGCACTTTGCCAGCTTCTACTCCCTGGGCCTGCAGCAACCTCATCACCTCTTCGGCTTCTCTCTGCCGGGTCCACTGCTCCACCAGGCTGTCGAGATCGTCTTCGTGGGCCTTCCGGTCAGCCAGCGTGGCGAACCTCTGCTCCCGGGTCCAGTGGGGCTGGCCGATGGCCCGGCAGAACAGGCCCCAATCCTGTTCAGTGAACACCGCAATCGCGCACCAGCTTTCATCGCCTCGACAGCGATAGACCCCGTGGGGAGCGCCCCGGGGGGAGCGATTCCCGTTTCTGCCGGCTATCCTCCGGTTGGCCTGGTAGTCCAGCAACAGCGGGCTGAGGAAGGTCACTGCCGCCTCGAGCTGCGAGAGGTCCAAATGCACCCCCTTGCCGGTCCTCCTTCGGTAGTCCAGGGCGGCGGCAATGGCGGCCGCTCCAAAACGAGGCGCAATGACATCCGTGTAGGCCCCGTAGGGTTCCGCGAGTTCCCGGTCGGTCCATCCGGTGAGATGCGTGAAACCGGCCAGGCCCACCAATGACGATCCAAACCCCGGATGTGATGAGTGCGGCCCGTTCTGGCCCTGCATGCAGGTGCTGTACATGATGATTCCCGGGTTTATTGATTTCAGAATGTCATAGCCCAGCCCCAGTCTCGCCATCACGCCGGGCGTGAAGTTCTCGGCCACGACGTCGGCCCATGCCACCAGCCTCCTGGCTATCTCCAGGCCCTTCGGGTTCTTCAGGTCAAGTGCGATGCTGCACTTGTTCCTGTTGTAGTTGGCGAAGTAGGCTGATCGGTCGATGCCGGCAACCTCATCCTTCAACCGCGGCGATGTCCTGAGGCCATCCGGCACGACCGATGATTCAATTCGAACCACCTCCGCTCCGTGGTCTGCCAGATACGCCGTCGTCAGAGGGCCGGTGATGACCCAGCTGAAGTCGGCGACTCTGATTCCCTGGAATACTCCCCGCATGACGTCCCACGATTCTCCCGCGAAGGTTCTCCATGAGCCTGTTGGGATCAGATCACTCCGTTTCGGCGCAGGCCCTGGAGGTCCTGCTCGGACATTCCCATCTCACCAACGTAGATGTCCCGGTTGTTCTCGCCGATGAGGGGGGCCCGCCGCCTGATGGCGCACCCGCCACCGCTCGACTTCACGAATGCCCCCGGGTACAGGAGGCTGGCGCCGAGTTCAGGGTGCTCCAGGTGCACCCAGAAGCGCCTGAACGAGAGCTGAGCACTGCTGAGTACATCGGCCGGCGTTGAGACAGGGTAAAGCATTATGCCGTCTGCCAGGGCCATCTCGAAGAGCTCCGCCTTGCTGCGGGCCTTGAAGAACTGGCCGAGCGGCTCCGCGACCATCTCCATGACCTCCTCGGTGAGCGACGCGAAGTCAAACCTGTCCCAGTCGATGTCACGCAGTTGCTCTGATCCCAAACCCTCGCTTTCCATGAGTCTGACCAGGGCCTTCATGCCCGGTGCCCCCGCTGCCCCGCCGCTGGCCATGAAGGCAACATAGCCATCGCGACAGGGCCAGGTACCTCGAATGAACACGCCGGTGGTCGGCCGCAGCCGTCCGGCCCCGGACCTGCGTACGACCTTCCCGTTCACATCCCAGAAAGGACGGGCGTCCAGCAGCAGCCAGACAAGGCACTGCTGAGCAGAGACATCCACCCACTGGCCTTCACCGGTCAGCTCGCGGTGGTAGTGGGCGAAGAGCGCTGCCGCGGCGCCTTCGGCGCCGGCGTGAAGATACGCCAACGGGAAGCTGACTCTCAGGGGCGGGCGATCGGGGTCGCCGCAGGTGGACATGTACCCGCTCCTGGCGGTCCCC
>CALMBS010000478.1 GCA_937860285.1 uncultured Chloroflexota bacterium | reverse complement strand
ACCTGGTACTGGGCCGTGGGCATCATGTTCGTCCTCTTCCTGTACTGCGTGTTCGCCATGCGCCGCGTCCTCAGCCAGCCGCTGGCGTACCTGAGGAAGACGTCCGAGGCCCTGGCCTCGGGGGACATCCGGCAGAAGATCCATGTAGAATCCGGCGACGAGATATCGGAGCTGGCCGACGCCTACTCCAAGTTCGTGGACTACGTCAACGACATGGCGGTGGTCGCCGAGAGGATAGCGGAAGGCGACCTGACCGTCGAGGCCAGGCCCAGGTCCGGCCGCGATGTGCTGGGCCAGGCCCATGCGAAGCTCATCGCCAGGCAGCGCGAGGTCATCGGCCAGGCGAAGGCGGCAGCGACCGCCGTGGCCGAGGCCAGCAGGCAGCTGACGAGGGCTTCAGAGCAGACTGCCCAGGCGGCCGGTCAGATCAGCAGCACGATACAGCAGGTGGCCCGGGGCGCCGGGGAGCAGTCATCGTCGCTGCAGCAGACGACCGGCTCCATGGACCAGCTGGCCCGGGCCATAGAGCAGATAGCCACCGGATCACATCAGCAGGTCAAGGCCGTGGAGGAGGCCACGCAGGCCGTGGCCACACTGTCGGCCGCGATCGAGACCGTATCGGGCAACGCGCAGGCGGGTGCCCGGGAGTGGGAGAGCGCCGCGGAGTCGGCCGTTGGAGGTGCGCAGAAGACGCATGAGACGGTGGCCGGCATGGAGAAGATCAGGAGGGCCATGGACGCGGTCTCGGCCAGGATGGTGGACCTGGGGCAAAGGTCCGAAGAGATCGGCGAGATCGTGGGCACCATCGACGACATAGCTGATCAGACCAACCTGCTGGCTCTCAATGCGGCCATAGAGGCGGCCCGGGCCGGAGATCAGGGACGCGGGTTTGCGGTGGTGGCCGACGAGGTCCGCAAGCTGGCGGAGCGCTCCTCCATAGCCACCAAGGAGATTGCGACCCTGGTCAGCGGCACCCAGGCCGGCATAAGGGAGACGGTGAACGCCATGCAGCAGGGCACCCAGGAGGTCGAGGAAGGATACCGGCTGGCGACGGATGCCGGCGGGTCCCTGGACGACATCCTGACGCGATCGCAGACCGTCAGGCAGCAGGTCAACGAGATATCGGCAGCGGCAGAGGCGCTCCGCGACCTCGGCCGCCACATGACGGACAGCATGCTGCGCATAAACCAGATAGCGGAAGACAACGCGGCGGCCACCCAGCAGATGAGCGCCAGCGCCAGCGAGGTCTCGGCCAGCATCGAGACCACGGCGGGGGTGGCTGAGCAGAACAGCGCCGCGTCGCAGCAGGTGTCAGCCTCCACCGAGGAGATGTCGGCCCAGATAGAGTCATCGCTGGCGGCCGCCCAGTCGCTGGCGGAGACGGCCGACGGCCTGGAGCAGACCGTAGCCGTCTTCAAGACCGGGAGCGGCCAGCCAAGTGCCTAGCCGAATAGCAAAGGGGTTGGGCCACAGTGGCCCAACCCCTTGATCCCTCCCTGCAGTCCGGTCTTACTGCTGTGGCCGGGCTGACCTCCGGCTGAGGAGGAGGGCCACTCCACCCACACCCAGGACCGCGGCGATGCCGACGATGACCCACACCCAAACGGGGGTCCCGCCGCCGGCGGTGCCGGTATCCTGCATGATGGCCCAGGTGCTGAGGTGAGTAGTGGAGGCACTGAGGGTCATGTTCTCGGTATCGACGCTGGTTTTCAGCGTCACCCACTCCCCCGCTTCCTCATCGAAGTAGGCCAGGACCAGCTGGCCAGGGTCTCCTCCCAGCGCATCCAGGTCCGCCTGCGTGTACTTCACGGTGATGACGACGGGCTCATCCAGCGCAGATACGGGATTGCCGCCGGCATCGGTCACCTGGATGACAAAGCAGACCCCGCCGGCCTTGAAGCCCTCCGGGGCCTCCTTACCCGACGGGTAATCCGCAGCCTCGATGGTCACGGTGACATCGCCGGTCACGGCACCCTCCGGGAACTCGGCGCTCACCTTTCCATCGGGCGTCCCGACGGTGCCCCCGGACTCGGTGAGTCCCTTCTCCACTGTGTCCCCGGCAGAGACCGCTATGCCGTCGCTGGACCCAACGCCGCTCCAGGCCTCCTGCCCGTTCCTGGCTTTGACGCTGATGAAGTAGGCGCTGCCCACGGTGAGGCTGAGCCCGGTCTTCGTCACCTGGGCATCGGTCCCCGTCGATGTCCATCCCACCACGTCCGTGCCTCCGGATGTGGTCCCGATGGCATACTGGTACTCGGCGACGCCCGACTCGGGGTCGGCAGCAGTCCACGAGGCATGCAGCTGACTGGCGTCGGTCGTCGTGGCCCCATCATCGGTCACCACCGGCGTCGTCGGAGGGGTCGCGTCGGGGGGCGGCGCTACCTTTATGCCGTCGCTGGACCCGGCCTCGCCCCAGAGTCCGGACCCGTTGCGGGCTTTCACACTGACGTAGTAGGTGCTGCCCACGGTGAGGCTGAGCCCGGTCTTCGTCACCTCGGCAACGGTCCCCGTCGATGTCCAGCCCACCACGTCCGTGCCTCCGGAGGTGGTTCCGATGGCATACTGGTACTCGGCGATGCCCGACTCGGCATCGGCAGCAGTCCACGAGGCATGCAGCTGGCTGGCGTCAGTCGTCGTGGCGCCGTCGTCGGTCACCACCGGCGTCGCGGGCGGGGTGGTGTCAGGGGCGATGACGGCTATGCCGTCGCTGGTGCCCACCCCGCTCCAGAGGCCGACTGTGTTCCCCGCTTTCACACTGATGTAGTAGGTGCTGCCCACGGTGAGGCTGAGCCCGGTCTTCGTCACCTGGGCATCGGTCCCCGTCGATGTCCATCCCACCACGTCCGTGCCTCCGGATGTGGTCCCGATGGCATACTGGTACTCGGCGATGCCCGACTCGGCGTCGGCAGCGGTCCACCAGGCGTGAAGCTGGCCGGCGTTGGGCGTCGTGGCACCGTCGTCGGTCACCACCGGCGTAGTCGGAGGGGAGGAGTCGGGCGCCACCACGGGCACCAGGGTGGCCGCAGGCCAGGTATAGACACCGTTGTAGTACTCCAGGGCGTACCCGCTGGCATCGGCCTGCACCAGGTAGTCACCGGGCGCCAGACCGGTGATGGTGTAGCTCCCATCGGCAGCGGTCAGGTCGTCGCCCCAGGAGTGCTCCTGCCAGGCGTGTACAGTGGCGCCCTCAATGGGATCCCCACCGCCATCTCTGACGAAGCCGGAGATAGAGCCCCCCGGTCCCAGTGCGAAATCAATGCCCGGCGTATTGGCCAAGTCCGTCACCGTGACCGCGGTCGCGGACAGCAGATCGTAGACGTTGGAGTAGTACTCATCGACGTAGCCGCCGGCCTCCACGCTCACCAGGTAGGTTCCGGCAGCCAGATGGGGGAGGCTGTATCCGCCGTCCGACCCCGTCTGCACGAATGCCAGGGAGTTGCCCGCAGCCGAGACCGTGGCGTTCTGAATGGGGCTGCCCTCCTCGTTCCGGACAAAACCGGAGATGGAGCCACCCACCGCCAGCGCAAAGTCGATGTTCGGCGTATCCGCCTGGTCTGCCACGGCCACATTGGGGGCCAAGGGTATCTGATAGACGTCGTTGTAGTACTCCGAGACATAGCCGTCGGCCGAGGCGCTCACCCAGTAGCTGCCCGGCGCCAGAGTGGTTATGGTGAAGGTGCCGTCCGCCCCGGTGGTGGCGAAGCCGAAGAAGGTACCCAGCGCGTTCACCGTCGCGCCCGCGATGGGTGTCCCTCCGGCATTAGTCACCACCCCTGAGATCGAGCCCCCCGTACCCAGGGCGAAATCTATGTTAGCAGTATCCGCCAGGTCGGCCACCGCCACGTTGGGCGCCGCCGGCTCCTCATAGACGCCATCGTAGTACTCCCAGACGTAGCCGGTGGCGTAGGCCTGCACCGTGTAGCTGCCAGGCGCCAGGTTGGATATGAGATAGGTGCCATTCTCGTCCGTGAGACCCGTTCCGCCCGGATGGGCCTCGGTGGTGGCGGACACCACGGCGAGCTCGATCGGGTCCCCGTTCCCATCCTCGACTACCCCGGATATCGAGCCCCCCGGCCCCAGCGCGAAATCGATGCCGGGGGTATCGGTCAGGTCAGTGACGGTGACATTGGGCGCCGCCGGCGCTGCATAGAGGCCGCCATAGTACTCGTCGGCATAGCAGGCGGCCGTAACATCGCCCCGGTAGCCTCCCGGCGCCAGGTTGACTATG
>CALMBS010000477.1 GCA_937860285.1 uncultured Chloroflexota bacterium | reverse complement strand
GTGTATCTGTCAGGTCAGTGACGGTGAGATTGTGCGCCGCAGGCGCTGCATAGAGGCAGCCATAGTACTCGTCGTCATAGCCGGCGGCCGTAACATCGACCCGGTAGCCTCCCGGCGCCAGGTTGACTATGCTGTAGGAGCCGTCTGCCGCAGTGGTATCGTACTCCGATACCGACGAGGCATCTCCCAAGGCATGCACCGTGGCCCCCTCAAGAGGCGTCCCGCCTCCATCTCTCACGAAGCCGGATATCGAGCCGCCCGCGCCCAGCACGAAGTCGATGTTCGTGGCTTCGTTCACGCCGATCGAGGCACCGCCCGCTCCGGCCGGAAACAGGCTGGACATGGCCCAGATGACCAGACAGATGAGCACTACCCGGGACACCCTGCCGAGAGACCTTGCTTTCGTCATCCTTCTCCTTCCTCAACAAGAAAGCGGCATGCGCAGTCCAGCGCGGGGACAGCATCAGTGAAGACAAGCCCATGCCGGTTGCCCTGGAAGCTAGCACAAGCCAGCGCAGGGTGTCAATCCCCCGTCGCGTGCCCTCGTGGCCGTGACGCGCGGCGGCACGACCCATGCCGTGCTTGACAATGTCTGTTTTGTATGTCATACTAATATTGTAAATTGTGTACGTAGGACGTAAGATGAAGGGAAAGAAGAAGGCGAAGGGTTCGGCACCGCCAGAAGGCAGGAAGTTCTACGGTTCAGTGACGGTGAGCGAGAGAGGGCAGGTCGTCGTCCCGGCCCAGGCCCGCCAGGACTTCAACATAGCCGTCGGAGACAAGCTGCTGGTGTTCGGGGACATGAAGATGGGGCTCTGGATAGCCACCTTCGGCATCCTGGAGAAAAACATCGAAGGCAGCGCGCAGCTGTTCCGGGACATAGAATCGCGGATGAAGAAGCCCCGCCAATGACGGCCGCCATTCACCTGGACGGCATCCGGAAGAGGCTCGGCGCCCGGGAGGTGCTCAAGGGAGTCACCTTCGACGTCGAGACCGGCGACATCTTCGGCTACCTGGGCCCGAACGGCGCCGGCAAGACCACGACCATCAGGATACTCCTGGGCCTGCTCCGGGCCGACTCCGGGAAGCTGGACGTGCTCGGCAGCGACATCGCCCTGGCCGGAACGCGCATGAAGATCGGCTTCGTCCTGGACCCGGACGGGCTCTACGACTCGATGACCGGCATGGAGAACCTGCGGTACTACGCCGACATCTACGGCGTCCCCGGGGCAGGGGCCGGCATCGACCGCGTCCTGGGACTGGTGGGCCTGGCGGACCGCGCCGGCGACCGGGTCGGCACCTACTCCAAGGGCATGCGCCAGCGGCTCTCGCTGGCCCGGGCCATGGTGCACAACCCGGAGGTGCTCATCCTGGACGAGCCAACCGCCGGCGTCGACCCCACCGGCCAGATCGAGATACGCCGAATACTGCTGGACATCGCCCACGCAGAGAAGAAGACGGTGCTCCTCAGCTCGCACAACCTGGACGAGGTCCAGCGCATCTGCAACCGGGTGGCCATCATCGACCGGGGCCAGATCAGGCTCTACGGCGAGCTCGAGGAGCTCCGCCAGACCATGGGCCGCAGCAGCATCGTTATTGAGACCGGCGCCGCCGCTGCCGACTCCGTCCTGGAGGACCTCAGGAGACAGCCGGGGCTCGGCTTCCGCGAGGCCAGAGGGACCAGCCTCCTTTTCGAGGGCGGCGAGGGGGCCGCCGAGGTGTCGGACATCATCGCCTTCCTGACGGGACGGGGCGTGAAGATCGAAGGCGCCGGCCGGCGGGAGGCCTCGCTGGAAGAGCTCTACTCATCGATCCTCCAAGAGGCAGAAGGCCCGTGAGGTACACGGCGCTGGTCATGAAGGCGGCCATGAGGGCCAATTTCCGGTCGCCAGCCGTCGCGGCCGTCATTGCCGGGGTGGCCCTCATGTGTGCCGCCGGGCTGGCAGTGCTGTTCGGCACGCTGTTCATCCGCCCCGAGGTGGCCAGGGCCGCACCTGACCGCTCCGTACTGGAGAACCACGTCGGGCTGGTCATGTTTGCCACCAGCTTCGTCTGCATCGGCATCTACGCCAGCGTGTTCACCTTCCAGTCACTCACACGGGAGAAGGACCGCGGGTGCATCCAGGCGCTGCTGGCCACGCCGGTGGCTCCCCGCGACGTCTGGCTGGGCAAGAGCCTGGGAGTGTTCCTTCCCGGACTGGCCTTTGCCGTGGTAACCACCCTGGCGGCCTTCCTCGGCGTCAGCTACACGTACCTGATCCCCGATATCGGCTTCATCATCACCCCCTGGATGATCATCACCAGCTTCGTCGCGGTGCCGCTGGTCTACCTGGCGATGACCCTCGTCGTGCACCTGGTCGGCCTCACCGGCAGACCGGCCACCGGCAACGTGATCGCCCAGGTCTTCCTCCCGGTGATGATGTCCCTGATGATCAACCTGGCCGTCCGGAAGGTGCCCAGCGCCGCTTCGTGGGTCTTCACCGTGGCGTTGCTCGGCGTCGCCGCCGCCGCCGGCATCATAGTGCTCCTGCTGCGCTCGAAGCTGACCGCAGAGAGGATCACCCTCTCCCGCTAGGAGTCTATGTTGAGAAGGATGCTGCTGGTGGCCGGCCGGGACTGGCGCGAGATGCGTTCCACGGCGGCCTTTCGCATCACGCTGGCCATGGCGACCCTGGTCACGGCAGGGGCCTCGGCGGGCATCTCCATCGCCCTTCGGCTGCAGTCATGGTACGGGGACGCAGACGCGGGGCCGGCCCTGGACCTGATCGTAGGGCTGTTGGCCTACTTCCTGCCGCTCTTCGTGCTGACCGGCTTCATCTGGGCCTTCGCCAGCCTGCCGGTGGTCAAGGAGAAGGCCAACGGCAACATCGAGTGCCTGCTGGCCACGCCGCTGGGGCCCAGGGCCCTGTGGGCCGGCAAGGGACTGGCCGTCTTCGTGCCGGGATACGTCATCGCGACCATCGGCACTGCCGTCGTCCTTCTGGCCGTGAACCTCGCCGCCATCAGGCCGGGGTGGGACACCCTGGCCCTGCCGGCGCCGGCCCTGGCGACCGGGCTGGTGATCAATCCGCTGCTGTTCCTGGCCGTCCTCCTGTTCACCATCCTCTACTCCATGGCCGGCAACCCGGATGCCGCCGTGGCGCCGTCCTTCATCATCGGCTTCGGCCTGATGATCGGAGTGCCAGTAGGCATGGCGACCGGGGCCATCGACATCTGCTCGTGGCCCTTCGCCCTCTGGTCCCTGGCCGCCGCGGCCGCCGCCTGGGCGGTCCTGCTGTTCCTCTCGCGCCGGCTCACGCGGCAGAACATCGTTCTGTCGGGCCGGGGCGGCTGAGCCGCTACCGCCACCGTGCCAGGAACGCCAGCACCCTGTCCCGCCCCTGTTCGACGCTCTCTCGTTCGCTGTCGATGACGCACTCGGCGGCTGGGTCTTCCTCGAACTCGATGTCCACCCCGACCACCTCTCCCAGCCCCGCATGGCGGGCCCCGGTCCTCTTTCGCTCGAGGGCCTTCTCATACAGCCCCGCCATGACCAGGCCCTCCGGCCGGCCCTTCTCCCGCTGCATGGCTGTCTCCAGCGAGCAGCGGACATGAACCTCCGCGAAGCGCGGCACCAGCCGCCGCAGGTGCTGCCGCATCGCCCGCCGGTGGGCGGTGCCGTCCATGACTACGTTGCGCCCCTCACCAGCCAGCCGGGCCGCCTCCGCGGCAAAGAGGCGGTAGGCCGCGGCCCGCTCCTCCTCCGTATAGGCCGGCCGGGCCACATAGTCTCTCCGCCGCTCGTCCATGCCCAGGTACTCGACATCCATGCCCTTCGCCTTCAGGGCAGACCACACCGCCCGGGCATAGGTGCTCTTTCCGGAACCCGGCAGGCCCACAAACCAGATCACCCATCCGGGCGCGGACTTCTCACCTTTTGGTGCCAGGCGCCGTCTACTGCAGGGCGCCCCTCCTGCATCTCTCACTTCAGCCCTCCGGCCGGACTACTCGAGGTACCTGTTCACGTTCCGATAGTCGAAGCTGTCCCCCAGGAGGACGTTGCGGGCGAACCGCAGCAGCGACTGCCTCACCTCCACGGGGTGGCCGGGGTACCACTCCGGATTAGCCAGCACCAGCCCCCGGAAGACATAGAAGGGGGCGATTACTTCCAGGACCCCGCGGTCGCTGGTCTGCTCCAGGTACTCTTCCCAGAAGGCCAGGTGCAGGTCCGCGAAGTCGCCGGACAGGCGCCTCTCCTGATACAGCCCGTAGAGCAGGTAGTTGGCATCCATGGCGGCCAGATCGTCGGCGGGCTCGCCCCACTCCCCCCGGCTGCGGTCCAGCACCGAGAAGGCACCGCCGGGGCGGACCAGCACGTTCCACGGGTGGAAATCTCCGTGGACCACGGACAGGCGCCGGGCATAGCTCCGCAGCCTCCACCGCCATTCCACCAGCTCCATCTCCAGCTCACGGAACGACTCCAGGGGGAAGTCGGGGCAGGGGTGGGGGTAGGCGTCGATCAGCCCCCAGATGCATTCCGAGCCGCCGATGAGCTCACGCACCCGGCGCAGGTACAGGTCCGGGTCCTCCTTCTTCTGGGCGTGCACCCGGGCCAGCCATCGGGCAAACTCCCGTACCAGCACGACGTCTCCGGGCTGCAGGCGGCCCTTCCTGATCCTCTCCAGATCGTGAAAATAGGGCTTCCCCTCCAGCAGCTCGTTGACGATGAAGAACTCCCGTGGCTTCGTCAGCGGCACCAGGCGGCCTTCCTGGTCAACGTAGCCCAGCCCCCTGGGCCGCACGTGCTTCTCCAGCCTGGCGCTGGTATCGTATTCAAACATGAGGACGGCGCCACGGTCCCAGTAGAACTGGTGTCCGTAGCGGTCTCCTCTCATGGTGGAGAACACCGCCTGCTCCTCGCGGCCGTCACGCTCGTAGGTCACCTTGAGGGACTTGCCGTAGCCGAACTCCTTCATGGCCTGCTCGTCCCAGACACCGATCTCACCGACCCCCTTGAGGGTCACGGACGGGCCCAGTGTCTCCCGCAGGTAGCGCTCCAGGTCTTCGCGTCCAATCTCAATCATGTGTACCTCCCATGCCACGGGCCGATAGCACCATCATGGGTCTGCCTTGACTGCAGCCTTCAGTCAGTGGTTGACGCGGCCCCGCCGGCCCGCGGGTGCTGCTGCATGCCCAGCCGGCCGAACGACGCACGGTACAGGATGTAGTCCCAGGTGTTGCCGGTCAGGTTGCCGGCGCGCATCATGCGGAGCATGATGTTTATCGCCCGGGCCTTCTCCGGCCCGTACGAGTCCACCAGCCTCTTCGCCGCCTCCGGAGTGGGATGGGCGTCGGAGTCCGCCCAGTGCTGGGCATACAGGACGCCCACCGCCTCATCGGGCGGGCAGTCGTCCGCGGTCCCCGACAGAAGGGCTGTAATCTCGTTTCGATCGACGCCGGACCTGAAGGCCTCCCTGGTGTGGGCCCAGCTGCACATGCGGCATCCATACACCCCGGTGACGGCCAGCATGAGCCTCTCCCGGAAGGCCCGGGGCAGCGTCCGCCGCCTCAAGATCCGGACCATCCCCGGGAAGCTCCTGAGCACAGACCACACGTCCGCCAGGAACTCCCGCACGCTGCGGTATTTCCTCTTCCCGAATCCCTCCTTTGTGCTTCCCATACCGCCACTTTACCACTTCCGCGTCCGGAAGTGGTACCATCTGAATGCGGCCGCAGCCGGGCGACGTCCGAAGGAAGGAATCGTGAACCATGGCGCAGGACTCTGACGGATCCGGGAAGCGAATCAGCGACGGCGAGTTCCGCCACTACGTCTTCAGCGCGGCCGAGATCCGCGCCGAGACGGAGGAGTTCCTGATGGGGGCCGGATACGCCTTCAAGCCTACAAGGCACATCGGCCTGGTGGAGCCGAATTTCCGGGCCAAGCGCACCAGCGGGGGCTCCAGTTTCGAGGTCGTGGGCCTTTTTCGCGAGAACCTGGACCAGGCCCTGGAGGCATTCATCAGGCTGGCAGCCATCAGAGCGGCCAGCCGCGATACGGACTGCGTTCTGGTGCTCCCGCCGGTCAACGAGTACCAGCTTGTCGAGTGGCTACGGGACAACGATGCCCGGAACTACTTCGGCATACACGATTCCCGGCTCATGCTCTGGTTCGCCAATCCTGAGAATCACAGCACCATCTGCTTCATCGGATCACCGGCGGACGCTGATCTGAGGAAGCACTTCTACATGATGGGCGTGATGAGCTTCGACAACAGGGCGGCCCTTCTGTTCAGGAACAGGCTGCTGGCAGAGGAAGAGGAAGAGGACTAGCAGCCGGCCAGCTTTCCCGCAGGCCGGGCTGCTATAATGTCGCCACGGGGCGAACGCCGGGACCGACGAGGGCCGCCGCCCCCACCAGAGCGCCGAGGAAGGAGATGTCCGCCCATGAGGGTTGCCGTGGCCCAGATGGTGTGCGAGGTAGGGAACGTGGCCGCCAACTGCGGCACGATGCAGCGCCTGGCGGAGCAGGCCGCCGGGGCCGGCTGTGATGCGGTGGTCTTCCCGGAGATGGCCGACACCGGCTACGAGATGAAGACCATCGTGGCGAAAGCCTCCACCTGGGAATCGGGGCCCCTGCCGCTGCTCCAGGAGACAGCCACCCGGCTGCGCATCTGGATGGTGTGCGGCCTCGCCGAACGGGAAGGCAGCGACGTCTACAACTCCGTCGCCGTCCTGGACCCCAGCGGGAAACTGGCAGCCCGCTACCGGAAGGCGCACCTCTTCACCCTGGCCCGCGAGCCCCGCTTCCTGAAGCCCGGCCAGTCGCTGACCCTGGCCGCCATCGAGGGCCTGCAGTGGGGGATAATGCTCTGCTATGACATCCGCTTTCCCGAGATGGCCCGGTCACTGGCGCTCCGGGGGGCCGAGGTCGTCGTGGTGCCGGCTGCCTGGCCGGCAGCCCGGGCCAATCACTGGTCCACGCTGCTGGCGGGACGGGCCATCGAGAACCAGCTCTACATGATTGGCGCCAACCGGGCCGGGTCGGACGGGAGCCTCCAGTTCGCCGGCGGCAGCCGGGTGGTGGATCCCTACGGCGTGCTCCTGGCTGCGGCGCCGGAGGCCGGCGAACAGCTCCTCATCGCCGAGCTGCAGAAGAGCCGGGTGGATGAGGTGAGGGCCTCGATGCCCGTGTTTCAGGACCGGCGGCCGGACCTCTACTGAATCCAACATCAGTCATGAACCAGGTAGAGATCGCGGCTCCTCGGCCGCTTCTTCGGCCTGAGGTGTTCGTCGCCTCCTTCAACGTAGCCGGGCTTCCTCCGGTTCCTGCTCCAGGGCCTGGATGACCGCAGCGTTGAACTCGGGGATATCGGCCGGCTGGCGGGACGTGATCAGGTTCCCGTCCCGGACGACCGCTTCGTTCACCCACAGGGCCCCGGCGTTCTTCAGGTCCACGGCCACAGAGGGCCACGAGGTGACCCTCCGCCCCCTGACCACCTCCGCCGAGATCAGGAGCTGGGGACCATGGCATATCGCGGCCACAATCTTGCCCGAATCGTGCATCTTCTTCACCAGCTCGACCATGGGCCGGTGCATCCGCATCTTGTCGGGGGCGTAGCCGCCGGGGACAACGACAGCGTCGAAGTAGTCGGCCCGCACCTGGCCGGCGTCGGCATCCGCCCTGACCTCAACCGTACCCCGCTTTCCCCCGTAGGTCTTCTGCGAGCCGCTGCCCACCACCATCACCCGGGCCCCGGCCGCTTTCAGGGCCCCCATCGGATCGGTCAGCTCCGAGTCCTCGAAATCCTGCTCCACCAGAATGGCGATCCGCTTCCCATCCAGCATAGACTTGGTCCTCACGCCATCCTGACGTCCTGTCTGCCGGGCCGCGGTCTTGCTCCGGCTTCGGCCCGGCCCGTTGGCGCGGGACGGTCCGCAACGGGCCAGACCGGCATCCCTCTCTCCCCTGTCCATCTCTTGAAGTGCCCGATCTCCCTGGTCAGGGCCTCGGCAACGCTGCAGCCATGGGCCTCCGCCAGGAGCCGGTACATCTCTATGGCCGACTCAGCCAGGGCGTCCTGGCCCCGCAGAATGAACACCGGTTCGTCTTAGGCTATCATCGGGATGTTCAGTTTCCCATAGGTGCACGACAACGCCATTTCTCCTCCCCTGTACCATCGACATCAGCTACAACGCCAGGGGCTTCCGCTCCGTCCCCCGCGGCGAAAGGACCGGGCCGACCCAGCTTCGCGGCACCAGGTCCAGGTCCGCACCCGGCACGCGCCGCTCCTTCATGGCCCCCAGCGGGGCCACCTCGGACCACATGAGGTGGTTTCGGAACAGCCGTTCCTCTCCACAGACCCGGCATTCCCCTCTGCTCAAGGGACCTACCGCGAAGTCAATCACCCAATGATGGGAGCACTGCCTCTTCCTCACTTCTCTTCCCCCCATGGTTGTTGCCTGAATCACCACTGGCGCCGGCGCACAGGCAACTCCTATATTCCGGTTGCAGGCGTGATACCCGCCTCACCCGGGAATCCAGGCCGTCCCCGACCACCGCCCTCTCCCCTCATCCAGACCCGCTACGGTTGGAGAGTATCATCGCCTGCAACCGCCACCAGTATCGCAGTGCAGCGGCGATCGAGGATATTGGGGAGGCTACTTAGCACGGGGATGTGGGGGTTACTTACTTGCCCGGAGGCGCAATGCCGGCCTCGATAGCATAGCGCAGGAGCTGGACCTGGTTGCGGAGACCCAGCTTGCGCATCACGTGGGCCCGGTGGACTTCAATGGTGCGCCGGCTGACGCACAGCCTGTCCGCTATATCGGCGTTGCTCAAACCCTGCGCCAGCAGGTGCAGGACCTCGCGCTCCCTGACGGTCAGCCTCTCGTGAGGCTTCAGCGCCGTGCCCTCCTGCTTCTGCAGGTACCCCTCGATGACGTACTCCGACAGCGGCGGACTAAGGTAACGGCGGCCCAGGACCGCCTCCCGCATGGCATGCAGCAGATCATCGGCAATGGAGTCCTTCAACACGTAGCCCCTGGCGCCGGCCCGTAGCGCTTCCATGACATATCCTTCGTCGGCATGCATGGACAGCACGACCACGCTGGTCTTGGGGGACAGCTTCTTGACATAACGCGTGACCTCGATCCCGCTCATGCCACCCATCATGATGTCCACCACCAGCACGCTGGGCTGCAGCTGCTCCACCAGCTGCGTGGCCTCCGCCCCGTCGGCCGCCTCCCCCACCACGCGGACGTCTGCCTGCGCCTCGAGCAGCTTGCGCAGACCCTGACGCACGATATTGTGGTCATCAGCCAGGACTACGGTTATCACTTCCCTTGCCCCTCCTCCGCCCTGCCCGCTTCTTCACCAGCGGGAGCTCGGCAATGATGCAGGTGCCCTCCCCCGGCTTTGATTGTACCAGCAGCTTGCCCTTCAGGGACAGGGCCCGCTCGCGCATGCCATTGAGGCCGGTGCGGGTGGGGGCCACGCTCTCAACGTCAAAGCCCACGCCCCGGTCCTCCACCTCCACCAGAAGCGCATCGGGCTCGGCCCGCACCCGCACCGACACGCTGTCGACCTGGGCATAGCGCGCCACGTTGGTCAGCGCCTCCTGCACAATGCGGTAGGCCGCCGTGACCACCTCTTGAGGCAGGTCCTGCCGCAGCCCGCGGTGCTTGAAGCGCACCTGCACCCTGGTCTGGGCAGTGTAGCGCTTGAAATGCCAGAGCAGCGTCGGCAGCAGGCCCAGGTCGTCCAGCATCGTGGGCCGCAGCTCGAGCGACATGCTCCTCACCCGGGCCATAAGCTCCCGCAAGGCCACCCGCGCCTCCTGCAGCTCCGAACCATCGCGGGCAGGCTCCGACGACGCGGCTTTGTCCAGGCAGAGCTTGAGCGCCGTGAGAAGCTGGCCCACCTCATCGTGCAGCTCCCGGGCGATCCGGCGGCGCTCGTTCTCCTGCGCCGTGACCAGGCGGTGCGAGAGACCCCGCAGCTGCTCCTCCGCCAGCTTGCGGTCGGTGATGTCGAAGGCCACTCCCACCACGCCGACTATCCGATCGTCCGCATCCCGAAGCGGCTCCACCCGGCCGATGAAGGTGCGGCCGCCCCAGCCCAGCTCATAGCTGGCCGGCGCGCCCTGCAGCGCCCGCTGGTGTGCGGCATACGGCACGAACTCCGGATCATCTATCTCGAAGTACTCCGACAGGCTCATGCCCATGATTCCGGACGGTACGTTCCGGAAGAACCCCAGCCCCGTACCCGAGTAGGAGGTGATCCGCAACCTGGTATCCACGGTCCAGGACACGCACGGTATCTGCTCCAGAAGCAGCCGCAGCCGCGTCTCGCTCTCCTGGAGCGCCAGGAGTCCCTGCTTCCGTTTCGTGACGTCGCGAAGCGTAGCCAGGTAGGCCGGAACCCCTTCCCACTCCAGCTCTACGATACGCATCTCCGCCACCGCGCTCTGGCCGTCCCCCCTGGGGATCTCGATCTCCGCGCCCTCATTGAGGGGAAACCTGAACAGGGTCCCCTCCATCTGCCCCACCGCCCGCCCAAAAAGCAGCTCCGCCGCGCTGTTGGCGAAACGGATCACCCCGTCCTTGCGTATGACCACTATGCCGTCCGCATTGCCGGCAATCGCCCTCCGGAAACTGGCGTCGGTGGCCCGCAGCCTGTCTTCGGTCTGCCGCCTCAGCCTCTCGTTGAGCAGCTTCAGCTCCTGCTCGGCCTGCCACAGCTTGGTCCGGTCCCGGATCACCATCACCGTCCCGGCCTGGGCACCGTCGGCCCGCCTCATGACTCCCATGGACGACCTGACGTAGGCCCTCTCGCCGCTCTTCTTGATATGGAAGCTTTCGCCGACCCAGCACCCGCTGGCCGCCATCTCCTGCACACAGTCCCGCTCGTCCTCGGGCTTCAGCCAGGCCACCTGGTAAAGGTCCGCCAGGTGACGGCCGATGGCCTGCTCCGGCGGGACGCCGTACGCCTCCTCCGCCATCCGGTTCCAGTAGGTCACCCTTCCGTCGTTGTCGGTGGCCACCACCGCGTCGGAGATGTTGGAGAGGATGTCCGCCTGAAAGGCCAGCTTCTCCTCCGCCTGCTTGCGCTCGGTGATGTCCTGCCCCTGGGCTATCGTAGCCACGGCCGTCCCGCCGTCACGATCATGGATGGTAGCGGAGTTCCAGAGAACGGTCCGGACCGTGCCGTCCTTGCGCCGGATGGGTATCTCCACCACCTCCCAGCGCTCCCCGGCCGCGGCCCGTTCAATATGGGCCAGGGAGTCACCCCGAGTCTGCTCCGGGAAGAGCACGTCCAGGGGCCCTCCGACCACTTCGGATTCCGTGTAGCCGGTGAGTTTCTGGAAGGCCATGTTGAACCTGGTGATCCGGAAATCGCGGTCCCAGACGATGATGGGCGCGTTGGCGTAGTTCAACAGGCTGTCCAGGTAGTCGCGCGTCTCCCGCAAGGCCTGCTCTTCCTGCTTCTGCTGGGTGATGTCCAGGAAGGTGGTGGTGGCCGCCTCGACCTGGCCGGTCTGGGGATGGAGCACGGGTTCCGAGTTGATCAGAATCCAACGGCGCCGGCCGCTGGCTGGATGCAGCACGCCCATCACCGCACCCTGCACCGGCCTCCCGGTGCGCAGGGTCACCATGGCCGGGTGTTCCCCGCCGGGAAACAGCGATCCGTCTTCGCGTACAGCCTGCCATTCCGGATTGGCCGAGGTGCGGCCGGTGATCTCGTCCACCGTCAGGCCCAGTATCTCGCGGGCCAGCGCATTGGACTCCGTGATGAGCCCCATCCGGTCCTGCACCACGATCCCGCCGGCGACCGCGTGGTAGAGCCCGCGATACCGGCTCTCGCTGTCGGCCAGCGCCTGCCTGGCCCGCTCCTGCATCGCGCTCTCAACCAGCTCCCAGTTGCCGTCCTTGCGGATGAGGGCGAACTGGTGGTTGCGGATGACGTCCATGACCTCGGCCGCCCCGCACCGGTCCAGGCTGTAGGTGCACAGGGCCAGCATGCGGTACCGGCCGATCACCTCATTGATGGCCGCCTCGTATTCGGTGAACGTCTCCCAGTCCTGCTTCTCGAGCCAGAACGTGTTGCCGGAGAGCCTCAGCCCGGCGTATCCGGCAGCCAGCGCCGCGTCCAGCTTCTTCACCCAGCCGTCCAGCACCCTCTGCCGGTCAAAAGCCCCGCCCCTGAGATACCAGCGGCTGTGGGGCAGGATCTCCATCTGGCCCCTGGCCACGCGGTCGGCGAAATCCGGCACGGCCCGGCGCATGGCCCGGCGGGCCTCGGCGGCGGTGAGGGGTTCGGAAGCGATCCACATGCAGAACTCGTTCCTCTCCAGACCGGCCGTGAAGTAGGGCACCACGGTGTCTATGAGATCGTCCCGGGTCTGGTAGAACTCGCAGAAGTGGGTGCCCCAGGGGACCGGGCCAATGACATCGATTCCGGTGTTGATCAGCTCACTGCCCATCGATCCCCCATTCCCCTCCGGGCCGGCCGGTGGTTCCCGTGCTCCTTCGGGAGCAGCTTCCCCCGGCGTCCGGACATGGGTACACGATCCAAACAGTAACGATACTTCCCGGAGGTGCGGGGCTGGCCGACAATGTGATTATAGACCACCTTGACACCCTGTCAAACCGGGATACGTACCGGCCACAACCACCGGCTAAGTAGGTCTCCCAATGGCTGCCCCGGCCGGGAGTTGCCACAATCGGCACTGCGGGAGGTGGAGAGATGTACAAGAACATGCTGGTACCAGTAGATGGATCCACACTGGCAGAGTCGGCCTTTGCCTAT
>CALMBS010000476.1 GCA_937860285.1 uncultured Chloroflexota bacterium | reverse complement strand
ATGGAGAACCGCACCAACACCCACTACCAGTCCAGCATGCCTGGCGTTTTCGCCATGATGGCCACCCGGTACTTCCACCGGTACGGTCTCAGCCCCGAAGAGGGCAAGAAGATGCTGGGCAAGATCTCCGTCAAGAGCCACAAGAACGGGTCCATGAATCCCAAGGCCCACCTGAGGCGGGAGATTACCCTGGAGCAGGTCATGTCGGCTCCCATTATCGCCTGGCCGCTGGGGCTCTTCGACTGCTGCGGTGTCTCTGACGGCGGCGCGGCGGCCATCATCGTCCGGGCGGACATGGTGAAGAGCTTCAAGAACAAGCCCGTGTACGTCAAGGCGCTGCAGATATGCGCCAGCCCGACCACGGGCCGGATGCTGACCAGCTACGACTACACGCACGTCGAGGAGGCCTATCGGGCCGGCATCGCCGCCTACAAGGAAGCCGGCGTCAAGAACCCGCGGGAAGAGATAAGCATGGCCGAGGTCCATGACTGCTTCTCCATTACCGAGGCGGTGACCATGGAGGACCTTCAGTTCAGTCCCAGGGGCAAGGTCAAGGAGGACATCGACGCCGGGACCTTCGAGCTCTCGGGCAAGCTGCCCGTGCAGCCCGATGGCGGCCTGAAGTGCTTCGGACATCCTATCGGCGCGTCCGGCATCCGCATGCTCTACGAGCCCTGGCTGCAGTTCCAGGGGCGGGCCGGGAAACGTCAGATAAAGGACCCGAAGCTGGCCCTGGCCCACAACATGGGGAACGAGCCCTATGCGCCGGTGGTCAGCTGCTGCATAGTCGGACTCTAGTAGAGGGGTCCCTTTGGATGGTGAGGCTGGTGGCAAGGTCTGGTAGCCAACGGCCTGGCGAGAGCCGGGAGACTCTGGTTTGTCAGTCGCCGGGAGCGCGTCAGCGCTCCCGGCGATTCACTTTCGGCCGGCCCCCGCCCGTCCCCCACCCGACCGGGCGGCCCTAATCCCGTTGTCTGGAGACTAGAGAATGGACTTTGATCTGACGCCGGAACAGAGGCAGCTGGAAAAGGAAGTCAAGGCCTACTTCGAGAAGAATGCCACGCTGGAGCTGCACCAGGAGATTGACCGGTTTCCGGAGGGCGAGGGCCCGCTCTGCAAACGGTTCGTCCGGCAGCTGGGTGAGGACGGGTGGATGGGCATCGGCTGGCCCCGCGAGTATGGGGGCCAGGGGCGGTCGTCCATCGACCAGTACATCTTCTTTGACCTGGCGCTGGGCTACTACCACATCCCCATCCCCATGCTGGCGCTGATGACCGTGGGCCCCACTATCATGCGGGTGGGCTCCGAGGCGCAGAAGAAGAAGGTCCTGCCGGCCATCCTGGCGGGCGAATGCAATATCGCCATCGGCTACACCGAGCCCGAGGCGGGAACGGACCTGATGTCCCTGAAGACCACGGCCGTCAGGGAAGGGGACCACTACGTCATCAACGGGCAGAAGACCTTCACCTCGATGGGCCATTCCTGTGACTATTACTGGCTGGCGGTCCGGACGGACCCCAAAGCCCCCAGGAACTACATGGGGCTCTCCATACTGCTGGTGGATGCCAGGACCCCCGGGATCACCGTCGAGCCCATTGGGACCATGGGCGACATGCAGCTGAACCACGAGTTCTTCGAGAACGTGCGGGTCCC
>CALMBS010000475.1 GCA_937860285.1 uncultured Chloroflexota bacterium | reverse complement strand
TCGCCTGCACCAACTCCATGGCCACCATGGGGATCGGGAAGGACGCTTTCATCCCCGAGGTGGACACCTTCGCCGGGGTGGCCACCTACCTGGGCGATGCCAGAGAGGCCCGGGTCAACCTGTTCATCTGAGGAGGCATGGACGTGAAGTCGGATGCAACGCTGGACTGCGTAGGCCTATACTGTCCCATGCCCATCCACCAGACAGCCACGAAGCTCAAGGAGCTCCAGCCGGGCCAGGTGCTCGAGGTCCTGGCCAGTGACGAGGGCATCAGGGAGGACGCCCCGGCCTGGTGCCGGGCCACGGGCAACGAGTTCCTGGGCCTGGAGGATAAGGGCGGCGAGATCAGGGTCTATATCAGGAAGGCGAAGTAGTCCGGTGACTAAGATGCTGAGCGTGCCGGTGTCCGCGCCGGCCGCAGTCGGAAGGGGTGAGCCATGCTGACGGTAGAGGGGTTGCACGTCGAGACCCACGGAAAGGAGATCCTGCACGGAGTCAACCTGCACGTGGAGGACGGCGAGACCCACGCGCTCTTTGGGCCGAACGGCAGCGGGAAGACCACGCTGCTCATGGCCATTATGGGTTTTCCGCGCTACCGGATCACAGCCGGCCGCATCGTGTTCAAGGGGCAGGACATCACCCGGGCCTCGCTGGACGAGCGGGCGCGGCTGGGCATCGGCATGTCCTTCCAGCGCCCGCCGGTGGTGCGCGGGGTCAAGACCCGGGACATGGTCCGGGCCGCCGCCCGGGGCCGGGAGGACGAAGAGGCCATAGCCGGTCTGGCGCAGCGGCTGAACATGGGCGACATGATGGACCGGGAGATCAACTACGGGTTCTCCGGCGGGGAGATCAAGCGGTCAGAGCTGCTGCAGCTGCTGGTGCAGAAGCCGGACCTGGTGCTGCTGGACGAGCCCGAGTCCGGAGTTGACCTGGTCAACATCGCCCTCATCGGCCAGATGATCAACGAGCTCCTGCAGAAGGAGCAGAAGCGCCACCGGACCCGCTCCGGCCTCATCATCACCCACACCGGCCATATCCTGGACTACGTCAATGCTTCGAGGGGCTTCGTCCTGCTGAACGGAGTGGTCACCTGCGAGCGGGATGCCCATGAGTGCCTGGACACCATCAAGAAGAGCGGCTACGAGGGGTGCGTCAGATGTCAAAAATAGCCCGATCGACAAAGCACCGGGATCTGGCTGAGAAGGCCCGGGAGAAGAAGGCGGCCCTGGGCGCGGACATAGACCTGGCCCGGTACTCCTCTGACGCGGAGGAACATGCCTACCAGGAGAAGGCTTCGGCCCTGCCCGCGGAGGACAAGGCGCAGCTGATGAAGGTGGGGGTGACCCTGGATGATGCCAGCCAGCGGTCCGGCACCTTCGTCCAGATGGACCGGTCGGTGGTCCACAGCTCGGCGAGCCAGGAAGGGGTGGAGGTGCTGCCCGTCACCGAGGCGCTGGAGAAGTACGACTGGCTGCAGGACTACTGGTGGCGGGCCGTCAGCGTGGACCAGGACAAGTTCACGGCTGAAGCCGAGCTGGACCTGCAGAACGGGTACCTCATCCGGGCGCTGCCCGGAGCGAAGGCGGTCTACCCGGTCCAGGCCTGCCTCTACCTGGCCCACAAGAACTCGGTCCAGAAGGTGCACAACATCATAATCGCTGAAGAAGGGTCCGAGCTGCACATCATCAACGGCTGCGCTACCCATCCCATGAACGCCTCCGGCCTGCACATCGGCGTCTCTGAGTTCTACGTCAAACGCGGCGCCAGGGTGACCTTCACCATGATCCACAACTGGGCGCCGGAGATCGAGGTGCGGCCGCGCAGCGGGGCCATAATCGAGGAGGGCGGGGTGCTGCTCAGCAACTACGTTTCCATGAAGCCGATGCGCTCGCTGCAGATGTACCCGGTGGCCCGCTGCGTCGGTGAAGGCGCCATCGTCAGGTTCAACAGCATACTGGTGGCGCCGCCCGGTTCCCATCTGGACACCGGCTCCCGGGTGCTGCTCAACGCCCGGGGCTCGCGGGCGGAGATCGTGGCCCGCACCCTGACCACCGGTGGGACCATCATCTCCCGGGGGCACATCGCCGGGAGCGCGCCCGAGGTCAAGGGCCACCTGGAGTGCCGCGGCCTCATCCTGTCGGATCGCGGCACCATTCATGCTATTCCCGAGCTCCTGGGCGAGGTGGCCGGCATCGACCTGTCCCACGAGGCGGCGGTGGGCAAGATCGCCGAAGAGGAAGTGGAGTACCTGATGTCGCGCGGGCTCAGCCGGGATGAGGCCACCGCCATGATCGTCCGCGGCTTTCTGCACGTGGATATCGAGGGCCTGCCGCCCGAGCTGGCCGAGGAGCTGAGGCGGGCCGTCGACCTTAGCGAGAAGGACCTGCTCTAGGGACAACCCGCCACGGCGGCCGGCAGGAAGAGGGTCCACATGAAATCGTATGAGGCGAAATAGGGATTGGTGGCGTTGGCCACCAAG
>CALMBS010000474.1 GCA_937860285.1 uncultured Chloroflexota bacterium | reverse complement strand
AGAGATGGGACTTAAGTCATACAGACCGACGTCTCAGGGCAGGCGGGCCATGATCGGCTCGACTTTCGAGGAGATCACCAAGAAGAAGCCGGAGAAGTCTCTCCTGGTGTCGCTCAAGAAGAGCGCCGGCCGGAACAACCAGGGGAAGGTGACCGTCAGACACCGCGGGGGCGGGTCCAGACGGAAGCTGCGCATCATCGATTTCAAGAGGGACAGGGTGGGGGAACCCGCCGAGGTCCTGGCCATCGAGTACGACCCCAACCGCTCCGCCTATATTGCCCTGGTGCAGTATCCCGACGAAGAGAAGCGATACATGCTGGCCCCGCAGGGGCTCACGGTGGGCCAGAGCGTGGTGTCCGGGCCGGAAGCCGAGCTCAAGGTCGGCAACGCCATGCCCGTCGGGCGCGTACCGGTAGGGACCATGATTCACAACATTGAGCTGCAACCGGGGAAAGGGGCCCAGATCGTCCGGAGTGCCGGGTCCTCGGCCCTGGTGGTGGGACGGGAGGACAGGTACACCCTGGTGAGGCTGCCTTCCGGAGAAGTGCGGCGCATACCGAATGGCTGCATGGTTACCATCGGCCAGGTGGGCAACGCGGACCACCGCAATGTGAAGCTGGGCAAGGCCGGGCGCAGCCGCTGGAGGGGCAAACGGCCGGCGGTGCGAGGCGCGGCCATGAGTCCCCGTGACCATCCACATGGCGGCGGCGAGGGGCGGAACCCGAGGGGTATGAACCCCAAGACGCCGTGGGGCAAGCCGGCTCTGGGACACAAGACCCGCACCAACAAGGTCAGTGACAGGCTGATCGTCAGTCGGAGAAGGAAGTAGGAGAATGAGCAGGTCGACAAAGAAGGGGCCGTTCGTCGAGGCGAAGCTGCTGAAGAGGGTCGAAGCCGTCAACAAGAGCGGCCAGAAGACCGTGATAAAGACGTGGTCCCGGGCCTCTACCGTTATCCCGGAGATGATCGGGCAGACGATAGCGGTTCATGACGGCCGGCGGCACGTGCCGATCTTCATCACTGAGAACATGGTGGGGCACCGGCTGGGTGAGTTTGCTCCCACCCGGACCTTCAGGAGCCATGTGGGCAAGGTGGAGAAGGCGGCCTAGAGGATTGCGATGGAAGTGAAGGCAACTGCCAAGTATGTTGGCATCTCACCCCAGAAACTGGACCTGCTGGCGAACACGGTGCGGGGGAAGAAGGTCACTGATGCGCTGGGTATGCTGGCGCTGATGCCCAGTCCCTCCGCCAGGGTGCTGGCTAAGGTCATAAAGTCGGCGGCGTCCAATGCCGAGAACAACTACCAGATGGTGCTGTCCGACCTGAAGGTCGTCAGGCTGGTGGTCAACCAGGGGTCTACCCTGAAGAGAATTCGCGCCCAGGCTCGGGGACGCGTAAGTCCCATACTGCGGCACACGAGCCACATCACTGCCATAGTGGATACGGAGGAGTAGTGGGGCACAAGGTTCACCCTATCGGATTCAGGCTGGGCATTACTCAAGAGTGGCGTTCGCGGTGGTATTCGCAGAAGCACTACACGGAGTTCATGCAGGAGGACGTGCGCATCCGCCGGCTGGTGATGGACCGGACCTACGAGGCCGGGGTGTCCAGAGTGGACATCGAGAGGTGGGCCAACGATGCGGTCATCACGGTGCACACCGGCAAGCCGGGCATCGTGATCGGGCGCGGCGGACAGCGGGTGGATGAGCTGCGGCGCTCCCTGGAGGCGCTGTGCGGCAAGAAGGTGCGCCTGAACATCCATGAGATCCGCGAGCCCGAGCTGGACGCCTACCTGGTGGCGCGGAACATCGCCAGCCAGATGGAGCACCAGATATCGTATCGTCGGGCCATCAAGAGGTCCATGCTGCGCACTATGCAGGCCGGCGCCAAGGGCGTGAAGGTGATATGCAGCGGGCGCCTGGGCGGGGCCGAGATCGCGCGCCGTGTCACCTTCAGGGAAGGCCGGGTGCCCCTGCACACGCTGCGGGCGGATATCGACTACGGTTTCTGCGAGGCCCGGACGCTTCTGGGCCGTATTGGCTGCAAGGTCTGGTTGTACAAAGGCGATGTGTTCGCCCAGGTCGAGGAGATAGAGGCGCCGCCGCCGCAGGCGGCCAGCCAGCCGGCGGCCGCCGCTGCTGCACCTGCAGCTGCGGAGACGCTGGCGCCGGAGAAGGCTGCTGCGGCTGCCGCGGAGCCGGCTGCCGCAGCCCCTGTTGAGGTGAAGGGCGATGCTGCAACCGAATAGAGTCAAGTACCGGATGATCCATCGCGGCCACGTCCGAGGGAAGGCCAGCACGGGCAACACCGTGGCCTTTGGTGATTTCGGGCTGCAGGCGATGGAGCCGGCCGAGGTCAGTGCCCGGGAGATAGAGGCGGCCCGCCGGGCGATAGTGCACCACCTGCGCCGCGGCGTCATGCTGTGGATCCGGGTCTTCCCGGACAAGCCGCTGACTCACAAGCCCGCGGAGACTCGCATGGGCAGCGGGAAGGGTGCCCTGGACCACTGGGTGGCCGTGGTGAGGCCGGGGAAGATGGTCTTCGAGATCAGCGGGGTCAAAGAGGATGCGGCCCGGGCGGCCTTCCGCCTGGCGGCCCACAAGCTGTCCATTAAGACCAGGGTCGTGGTCAAGGGGGTGGACTAGTGGCGGAGGATCTTCGGGTCATGAGCGATGAGGAACTGGCCAAGCAGGTCGAGGAAGCCCACCGCGAGCTCTTTAACCTCCGGTTCCGGCTGGCCACAAAGCAGCTGGCCAATCACCGGGAGGTCCGCACCGTGAAGAAGAGGATCGCCCGGTTGAAGACCATAATGCGGGAAAGGGAGCTGAGCCAGGCGTAGGCACGCGGGCTGGGCCTCGAGTTTGGCCGGCCGGGTGAGTTGAAGGTCGGCAGAGGTATTAGATGGAGAAGATGCACAAGAGCCTTTCCGGGCGGGTCGTGAGCCACAAGATGTCCAAGACCGTGGTGGTGGCGGTGGAGTCTATCGGCTCGCATAAGAAGTACAGGAAGACCATCAGGAGGATCTCCAACCTGAAGGCGCACGACGAGAGCGGCGCGTGCCGGGCGGGCGATATCGTCAAGATCGTGGAATGCCGGCCCCTCTCGAAGACGAAGCACCATCGGGTGATAGAGGTCGTTTCCAGGAGTGGGCTGGCCGAGGTTCAGGCGAATGATTCAAATCTACAGTAGACTGAGAGTGGCGGATAACACGGGGGCGAAGACCCTCATGTGCATCCACGTCGTGGGCGGGTCGGGGCGCAAGTACGCCAGCATCGGCGATGTCATTGTCGGCACGGTGAAACAGGCGCTGCCGCGGGGCACCGTCAAGGACGGCGAGGTGGTCCGCGCGGTGATCGTGCGCACGGCGAAGCCCTACCGCCGCCGTGACGGGTCCTATATCAGGTTCGATGACAACGCCGTGGTGATCCTGGCGGACGAGAACAATCCCAAGGGCAGCCGTATTTTCGGGCCGGTGGCCCGGGAGCTGCGGGAGAAGGAATTCACCAAGATCATCTCTCTGGCCCCGGAGGTGCTGTAACCCGTGAAGATTCGTAAGAACGATACGGTTCTGGTCATAAGCGGCAAGGACAAAGGGAAGAAGGGCAAAGTCCGGTTTGCCTATCCCCGGGAGTCAAGGATCATGGTGGACGGCATCAACATGATCAAGAAGCACTCCAAGGCGCGGGGCGCGGCGAAGCAGGCCGGCATCATTGAGCGCGAAGCTTCGATCCACGTCTCCAAGGTGATGCTAATCTGCAACAAGTGCAACCATCCCGTCCGCATCGGCTGGAAGGTGGTGGAGGGGAAAAGCGTTCGCACTTGCGCTGCGTGTCATGAGGTGATTGACTGATCATGGCCAAGCAGAATATGCCCCGTCTGAGGGAGCGATACGAACGGGAGATTATCCCGGCTCTGATGCAAGAGTTCAAGTTCGACAACGTGATGCGTGTTCCCAGGGTGCGGAAGGTGGTGTTGAACATAGGTCTGGGCGAAGCCACCCAGAACGCCAAGGCCCTGGAGAGCGCCGAGAAGGACCTGGCTACCATCTCGGGCCAGCACCCTGTGGTGACCCGGTCCAAGAGGTCCATCGCCGCCTTCAAGCTGCGCACCGGCATGCCCATCGGGATGATGGTGACCCTGCGCGACCGGCGGATGTACGAGTTCCTGGACCGTCTGGTGAGCGTGGTGTTGCCGCGCATCAGGGACTTCCGGGGCGTCCCGCGCACTGCCTTTGACGGGCGGGGGAACTACAGCCTGGGATTCAAGGACCAGCTGATGTTCCCGGAGATCGACTATGACAAGGTAGAGAAGCCTCGCGGCTTCCAGATTACGATTGTGACCACGGCCCGGACCGATGAGGAAGGCAGGCGTCTTCTGGAGCTAATGGGGATGCCGTTTGTGAGAGGTTAGGAAATTGGCAAAGACTTCCAAGATCATTAAATGGCAGCGACCTCCGAAGTTCAAAGTACAGCAGCATAACCGGTGCCGCATGTGCGGCCGCCCCCGGGGCTACATGCGCAAGTTCGGGGTGTGTCGCATCTGCTTCCGGGAGATGGCTCTGCGGGGGGAGATCGCTGGCGTCAAGAAGTCGAGTTGGTGAGGCGGTATGACTAGTGATCCCATCGCTGATATGCTAACGCGGATTCGCAATGTGAACATGGTCAGACAGGAGTATGCCCTGGTGCCGTGGTCCAAGGTGAAGGTGGCGCTGGCAAAGGTGCTCAAGGAAGAGGGTTTCATCCGCGATTTCGAGGTCCTGAGGGGCAAGCCGACCAGGACGATCAAGGTATACCTCAAGTACAAGGACAGGAACCAGCCGGTGATCATGGGTCTCAAGCGGGTGAGCAAGCCCGGGCTGAGGGTGTACGTGGGAGCCTCCGAGATCCCGCGGCCCTACGGCGGCCTGGGCGTCTCCATCGTGTCCACGCCCAAGGGGATCATGACCGGCTCGCAGGCCTGGAAGCAGCACCTCGGCGGCGAGCTGCTGTGCTACGTGTGGTGATGCGAAGATGTCTAGAGTAGGAAAGCTGCCGATCAAGATACCCAAGGGGGTCAGCGTCGATATCGAGGGCCACGAGGTGACGGTCAAGGGTCCCAAAGGAGAGCTGCGGCGCTCGTTCGATCCGGCGATGTCCATCAGCTTGAAGGAAGGCGTCCTGACCGTAGCCCCGCCGGGGGACCAGCCCAGGTACGGTGCCGTTCATGGTCTGACCCGGGCGCTATTGGCCAACATGGTTCTGGGGACCAGCCAGGGTTTCGAGAAGGCCCTGGAGGTGGTGGGCGTGGGATACCGGGTGCAGAAAGCGGGCGAGAAGCTGGTCCTGCAGTCCGGCTTCACCCATCCGGTTGAGGTCGCTCCGCCGGCCGGGATCTCCTTCGCGCTTCCGTCCCGGATCGCCTCTGCAGCGGT
>CALMBS010000473.1 GCA_937860285.1 uncultured Chloroflexota bacterium | reverse complement strand
CGGCGAAGACCCCGAAGGCCAGCTGCGTGCCGCCCGGCAGGCTGTGCAGGTAGTGGTGCCTCTCCAGGACGGCCCGGGCGATCCCCGGGGCCACGGGCAGGACGCGGAGGGCGGACAGGGATTCCCACTCAGTGGCGCTGCTCATTCGTCGGCCTCCATGCAGTCCGCATCCTGCAGCACTTCGCCCAGCATCCAGAGGGCATACTCTTGCCTCTCAAGGTCGGCCGCCTCGACGCTTTCCCTCAGGATGCGCCTCCAGTCGGGGATGCTGAGACGGCGCCATTCCCGCAGCACCCAGCTCTCGGCCCAGCACCGGGCATCGATGGCGGCCCTGATCTGGGGTTTGGCCGCCCTCAGGGCTTCCATGATCGGCCCGGGCAGGGGCTCATCGGCCCTGACAAAGATCCGGCGACCCACGGTCCGGAAGCTGGCCCCCAAGATCCGGCACTCTTCCAGCAGCCGGCTGACGTCACTCACAGCTCCTCCTCCCACATCGCCTTTGCGCGCTGGCAGGCTGCCGGCGCGGTCTGCGGGTGCCGGCCGACCCCAGGATAGTCGGGGGTCGGATCAGTACAGTTGTCCCCCGGATCAGGACAGATTTCGTGCTCAGCAGGATAGTTAGGATAGTTTTCTATGTTTTTCTCGCGTAGAGGATGCTGTATGGGGATAACATTGCTTTTGGTGATATTGAGCGTCAAACTGTCCTGCGACTGTCCTGACTGTCCTGTCAGAACAACGCCGTGGTAGACGACCTTCCCGCCCCTTCTTTCCTTCTGGTATCTGTCACCCATGCGCCGTCCGAAGGCCGTGGCGGTCAGCACCTCCCGTGGGCTGAGGCCTTCCCCCTCGGCCCACTCCTTGTAGGCTCTGTAGATGTCCGCTGCCTGCACGGATGCTCCGGGAGAGTCGACGCAGTGCTCGGCCACAAACCCCGACAGCGGGTCGCTCTCCTGCTGATAGTCCCTGGTGGCCGATGCCACGCATCCAGGCACCGGATCCAGCCCGCGGCGCTGCCACTCCAGGCAGCCCCGCACCAGCCAGGCCAGGATGCCCGGGGCCTCGCTCCTCAGCTTCTCCCCCAGCTGCCGGTCGTCGGCCTTCCCGGTGAACTGCCGGGTAAAAGGCACCAGGCGCACCCGCCGCCAGAACCCGAAGCTGTCGTCGACCACCCTCGGTTTGTGGTTGACGAACAGCCACAGCTTGAGGTGGGGCTGGAAGGTGAAGTACTCCTGGTGCAGGTACCTGGCGGTGACCGGATCGCAGCCGCTGATGGCCTTGATGCGGGCTTCGTTGAGCCGGGTGTTGTCGTTGGTCTCCGAGCTGGACACGAACCTCTTTGACTCCAGGGCCGCCAGGTCGTTGGGGATGCCCGCCCGCTGGTAGAGCTCGAAGGTGGAGAAGGGCGCGGTGTAGGCATAGTCGCTTAGCACATGGTTCAGGGTTCCGTTGAAGACGCCCTTGCCATTGCCACCGACCCCGTAGCCTATGAAGACGCACTGCTCGGAGGTGTCGCCGGTGATGGAGTACCCCAGGGCCCGCTGCAGCCACTCCACGAAGTCGGCGTCCCCGAACACCTCCGCCAGAAACTGCTCCCAGCGAGGGCATCTGGCATTGGCATCGAAATCCACCCCCGTGGTCATGGTGATCCGGTCTTCCGGCCGGCCCGGGCGCATCGCCCCGGTCTTCAGGTCCAGCACGCCGTTGCCCGCGCCCAGCAGCCAACGGCCGCGGTCCCAGTTCTCACCATCGTCGGCGATGGGCCTGATGTCCCTGGCCAGGGAGATGCAGGCGTCGATCTTGGCCCGGCTCTCGGAGGCTATGGCCCAGGCCGCCGCCCGCTGGCGCAGCCTGAGGTCGCCGATCTCCTGCGCCCCGGCGTATCTCCTGCGGGCCGCCTCCACGGCCAGTCGCGATATCTCCCCGTCACGGTCCGGCTCCCACCGGTGGCCCCTCCACTGCAGCCACCTCTTGCGCCGGTGGTCGTACCTCACCTGCTGGCCGAACAGACTGGCCAGGTACTCGGCGTTGCCGGTGTCCGTGGCCGGCCAGGGACATTCCTCTCTGCCCTCCTGGACGGAGTCGCACCCCGCCGCCGGAGACGGCGCTTTTCCCCGTATATCGGCCCCGGTCACCTCGGCCTTCTGAAGGTAGCACCGCCGGCAGAGCCACCTCCCGCCGCTCTCGCAGACCTCCGCCACGCCACCGCTCACGCCGCACCCCTGGCAACGAACCTCAGCCATGGGACTCCTCCCCGGCCAGATCGAGGGCCTCGAGGATGCGGCGCCGGGCGGCGGGGATGATGTACCGTCCCCGCTCCATGGCCGAAACCTCTGCCTGAGTCACCCCGGCCTTCTGGGCCAGGTCTCTCTGGCGCAGGCCCTGCCGGATGCGACTGAGGCGCACCAGCATCCCCGGGCTGACATCGGCGGCTATGAAAAACTCGCTGGCCATTTCACCAGCGAGTCTAACCCCCTTACCTTAGGCAAAACAGGGACTACTTCGCGGCCAGTTTCCAGTGCCGCAAGACCCCCCCTTTTCTGGGCCGGCCGCTGCCGCGCCTGGCTCCCAGTATCTCGCCGGCCTCCCGCACCTGCTGCCGGACCCACTCGCCGGGCTCGGCGCTCATGTTGCCGGCTTCCTCGCGCTGCAGCCCGTCGGCGATGGACTCGATGGGCTCCCCGTAGACCACGTTCCGGACCCAGAGTCTCAC
>CALMBS010000472.1 GCA_937860285.1 uncultured Chloroflexota bacterium | reverse complement strand
GTGCTCAGAATGACGGCCTTCCCCTGCTCACGAAGCTCCCGCAGGACGTCTTTGACCAGCCTGGTGTTGACCGGGTCCAGTCCATAGAACGGTTCATCCAGAATGACCAGCTGCGGATCATGCACCAGGGCCGCAGCGAGCTGTATCAGCTGGGCCATGCCCTTGGAGAGCTCCTCTACCTTCTTGTTCTCGTGGGGAAGCATACCCATGCGGTCAAGGAGACGAATCGCCCGGTCCCGCGTCGCCGGCCCGGAAACGCTTTTCAGCGACGCCAGGTAGGTCAGCGTGTCGGCCACCGTCAGCTTCCTGTAGAGGCCCCTCTCCTCAGGAAGATACCCTATCCGGTCCTTGGTAGACTCCCGCAGCGGTTCGCCCATTATCCTGATGTCCCCCGAGTCGGGCGTGATGATCTCCATCAGCATGCGGATCACGGTGGTCTTGCCGGCGCCGTTGGGGCCGATGACTCCGAACATCTCGCCGGCGCCCACTTCAAACGAGATGTCCCTGGCAGCCTCCAGATCGCCAAACCGCTTGCTCACCCTGGAGACCTCGATCGCGCTGCTCATGACCTTCCCTCCTGCTCGCCCCTGGCGGCCTCCAGGCAAGCCCGCAGGACATCCAGCAGCTTCTCGGGAGACTCATCCTTGCCGACAAAGGCATCAACGCCGGCGGACAGGGCCGCCTCCCGCATCTCGGGCCGGCTGCAAAGCGCTATCACACGGGCGCGGGGGCAGATAGAACGCAGCTGCGGCAGCACCTCTCCCACTTCCAGACCTGACAGGTCACAATCGAGGAGAATGGCATCGGGGCAAGACAGGCGCACCTGCTCCAGCAATCCCCTGGCGCTGGCCACCGCGGTATTCACCGCCACGGCTTCGTCCTGCTCCAGCAGCAGCTTGAGGGCCGACCGCACCTTCGGGGTGGCGTCAGCCAACAGCACCCTCACACTCATCAGGCCTCCTTTCGCGGACGCGCCGTATTGGCCTTCTTTGGGGGAGTCACCAGGTTGACGAGGAACCCAATGGTAGCTGCTCCACCGGCGATGCCCCACAGTATGCGCAGGTCGAAGTCCACTGCCCAGGCGTGCACAGCCATGCCAACGGCATAGATGATGGCCCCTCAGATGGCAGCCGGGACCAAGGCCCCAATGACCCGCCCGAATCCAGATCTCTGTTCAGTTCTGCGTTCCATCTCCGTACTCCTTCCTCTTCATGGTCTCGCTGCCGGTATCATGGTTACAGTCTAGGCGGCGGACCACGCCGGCACACGATGAGTTGGTGGAGTTCCGAGGCCCGGATGTCTGCTGGCGATCGGACTCGCCGTTCTACCAGGCGAGCGGCTGCCGGCACTGACAGGCAGATGGAGACGCCGACCCAGCTGAGAAGCTTCGTGGGCCATCCGGGCTCCAGCGAGCAGAGGCGGGAGCACTGGGGAAACTGAATATCGGGACGATCGATCCGCCTATCGTGGACGTGGTCCGCGATCTGGGGAGATCTTCGTGCGGAACGTGGGCCGGCTACTTGCCTTCCAGGAGGCGGCTCTGCAGCGCCAGGGCCACCGCCTCGGTCCGGGTGGCCACTCCCAGTTTGGAGAGCACGTTGCCCACGTGGAACTTGGCCGTCGAAGGCCTGACCGTGAGGTGGTCGGCGATTTCGTCGTTGCTCATGCCTTTGACCATGAGACCCAGCACTTCCCGCTCTCGCTCCGTCAGGTCCCATCCCGGCGGCTTCGGACTGGTGGTGGCCTGGATCAGGGCCCGCTGCGCATCAGCGGCCAGGGTGGGCTGGCCGGCCGCCGCATTCCTGATGGCTGCCACCAGGTCCACGTCGGACACGTCCTTCAGCAGGTATCCGATGGCGCCCGCCTTGAGCGCGCCCTGGACGCGCTCCTGGTCGCCGAAGCTGGTCAGGGCCACCACATTGGTCCCGGGGCACGCTGCCCGGATGGCCCTGGTGGCGGCTATGCCATCCATCCCCGGCATGACCAGGTCCATCAGGACCACGTCCGGCTTCAGCTGGGCACAGAGGCGCACCCCCTCTTCCCCGCCGCCGGCCTCCGCCACCACCTTGAGGTCGTCCACGGTGGCCAGCAGGGTCTTGAGCCCGCTCCGCACCACCCGGTGGTCGTCCACCACCATGACTCTGATGATTCCACTGGCGTCGGTCATGTGCCCTACCTCCCGTTGGCATCCGGCCAGGCGACCGAGACCTCGGTGCCGCGGCCCTCTGAGCTTATCACCTTCACCGCGGCCCCTGCGCCGGCCGCCCGTTCCTGCATTATACGCAGCCCCAGGTGCTTTGGGGAAACGGCTTCCGGATCGAACCCGGCCCCGTTGTCGGAGATCCTCAGCAGGGCCGAGCCAGGCCGGCACTCCAGCGACACCGCGGCTTCGCTGGCCCCGGCGTGTTTCACGACGTTGTTCAAGGCCTCCTGCGCCACACGATAGAGGGCCACCTGAACGTCGGGCGGCACGGTGCACTCCCCGTCCACCTGGCAGGCAACAGGGAATCCGGCCCGGCCGGACGCGGCCTCGGTCAGGTGCCGCAGCAGGTCCACCAGGCCCACTTCGGTCAGGGCCGCCGGCCGCAGCTCCAGCAGCAGCATGCGCATTTCGGCCAGGGCCCCGCGAGTGAGCTGCCGCAGCTCTTCGAGACATCTCTGTCCCTCCGCCGGGTCCCTGGCCCAGACCTTGGGCAGCGCCGCGGCCACCAGGCTGGCGGAGAAGAGGGTCTGGGTCACTGCATCATGCAGATCGCGCGCCAGCCGCTGGCGCTCGGCCGCGGCGGCCTTCTCCTGGTCCTGCTGCGCCAGCATCTCCGCCGTACGCCTCTGCTCCGTCCGGTCGATGCCGATGCAGAGGACCTCCTTGAGGCGCCCCTTCTGGTCATACAGGCCCTTGTTGGTCCAGGCTATCCACACCTTCTCGCCGTTGCGGCGGACGTTCTCGTTCTCGGTGTTGTGGAACCGCTCGGGATGCCTGACCAGCTCCATGATCTTCGATCGCAGGTCGGCGCCCTGGGAATCGGTCCTGGGGACGATGGTGCCCACCACGGACCGGCCGATGATCTGCGGCTCGGTGAAGCCAAAGAACTCCTGGGCGAAGGGATTGAAGAAGGTGATGCGGCCCCTGGTGTCCAGCTCCAGAATGATGCTGTTGGCATTCTCCACCAGGTCCCGGTACTTCCTCTCGCTCTCGTGCCTCCTCTCCTCCGCCACCTCGCGCTGGCGTATCTCCTGCAGCAGAAGACCATTGGCCTTCTGGAGCTCGGCTGTCCGCTGCTCCACGCGGTTCTCCAGCTCGGCGTGCGCCTCCTGCAGCTCCTCCTCCGCCGCTCTGCGCTTGGTGATGTCCAGGAGCACCCCGTCAAAGACCATCTCATCGCCAACCTGCGTGGGGGAGGAGATGCCCTGGAACCACTTGAAGCCGCTGCCGGGCATCGTGATCCGGCCTTCGTAGTTCCATTCGCTCCGGCTGGCGACGGCGTCGGCGATGGACTTGAAGAACGCCGGCCTGTCCTCCGGGTGGACGCGGGCGCCCAGGTCCGCGTTCCATTCCGGGCTGCCGGGATCCGGCGGCAGCCCGAACAGATCGGTGGCCCTGGGGCTGATGTAGCTGAAATAGCTGGCGCCGTCGCGGCGCACCCGGAACTCGAAGACCACGCCCGGTATGTTGGTGGCAATTCCGGCGAACTTGCGTTCGCTCTCTCGCAGCTCTTCTTCGGACTTCTTCCGTTCCGTGATGTCCAGCACCTGGGCCAGGGTCCTGGGCCTGCCGGCGGCGTCCAGGACTACGGTGGAGCTGATCTCCACCCGCCGTTTCCCGCCGTCCTTGCGGATGATGTTGAACTCGTAGCGCGAGGGGACGGCCTCGCCCCTCTGCCTCTTGACGTACCGTTCCGCCACCAGGCCCCGGCTCTCGTCATCCAGCAGCCAGCGGAAATCCAGCCCCAGGACCTCAGTATGGGGGTATCCTGTGATCCGGCAGAACATCTCGTTGGCATAGGCGAACTTGAAGTCAGCGGCCACGATGAAGATGCCGCTGTGCGAGTTCTCCACCAGGGAGCGGAACATCATCTCGGACTCCTGCAGCATCCGGTCCGTCTGCCGGCGCTCGGTGACGTCTACGATGACCTCGATCACCTTGTCTACCGTCCCATCCGGGTTGGCATATGGAGCAGAGAGGACCCGGTAGTCCCGGCCATCCTGGCCCACCAGCTCCCGGCTCTCCAGCCGGTTCAGGCTGATGGCGCTGGTCATGGGACAATCAGGGCATGGCGCGGCACCCCCCATGTACTTGACGTAGCAGGGTGTGCCGTCAAGGCCGCCGAACCGCTCCTCCAGCACGTGGTTCTGAAAATGGACCTGGTGGTCGATGCCGATGATGTCGATGCCCAGCTCGGTGCGCCCGAGCCCGTCCACCAGGCTGCGCAGCTTGTCCCTTTCGGAGGCCAGGGTTTCCTGGACCTGGTGATGGCGGGCGATCTCAGCCTTCAGAGCCTGGTTTTCCCGCTCCAGCCTCTCCAGCCGCTCTCTGGCTGGTGCAGACAGTCTGCCGGTCCGGCTCTGGCGATCAGGCATTTTCCTCCCCCCGGTCAATCTACCTGCCGGAGGCCCCCTTCTTGAAGACATAGATCGCCCACCCCAACGTATCCCGCCCCCACCTCAGATAGGCCGCTTTGCCCTGGCGCACTCGCCTCAACACCTCTTCCACATCAGCATCCGTGGCATGCCCGGCGGCCCACTCCTCCGCCGCGTACCACTGCAGCCCCTCGTACCTGTCCCAGTCATCCTGGCTGCTCACCAGGGTATAGGCCAACTCCAATCCGAACTCCTGCCCCGCCTCGGCGTTCTCACTGTGCGTCCCAAAGCTGTTCCGTTCCTGCCCTATCGCCCCCAGGTACTCCCTCTCTGGCTCGCACCGCCAGTACGGCTCTCCCACGACAATCCAGCTCTCTGGTGCCG
>CALMBS010000471.1 GCA_937860285.1 uncultured Chloroflexota bacterium | reverse complement strand
CAGTCCTCCAGCAGCTCCGGGGTCTGCCGGGCCGGGATGCAGGAGACCACGAAGGCCACCGGCCCGGGCACGTCGCGCAGCCGCGGATACACCCGGTGGCTTCCGATGCGCCCGCCCTTGAGATTGACAGGGTAGACGGGGCCCGGGAAACCGGCGTCGAGGGGGGCCTGAAGGTAGACCTGGTTCAGCCAGGTGCCGTGCGGGTCGGGGGAGAGGCCGACGACGGCCATGGACCGGGGGTGGAATACGGCGTCCAGATCGGACCTGGAGGGGAGGTCAGAGAACGGCATGTGTCGAGTGAGACCTCTTGGCTCGCGAGCAGAGCTCCTCGATGTCTATGTCGTTGTAGTAGTGGCCGATGTCTCCCAGTGAATGGGCATCGCTGTTGGTCAGCAGCATCAGATCATGCTCCCGGGCCAGCCGGCGGATCATCTCGTCATCCATGTCGTCATCGTGGCCGGGGTTCCGCAGCTCCAGGCCGTGTATGCTGCCGTCGATGTGGGCGCCAAGGTCCCTGATATGGGGATGGCCGGGGTGGGCGATGAACCGGAAGATGGCATCCCCCGGCAGGTGCAGCTCCACCAGGTGGAACATGCCCTTTTCTATCCCCAGGAAGACCCGGTCCGTCTCCTTGCCGGGGATAATGAGGATCTCGTTGTCGAAGTGGTCACGGACGATGTCCCTGACTTCGTAGGCATAGACGTGCGTGTAGTGCTCCGTGACCGCGATGCCGTCGAGGCCCCTGGCCTTGACCGCCGACACGATACGGCCCACGATCTCGGGGGTGGGGGTGGGGCAGGCCGTTGCCTCCCGGCAGTGGGTGTGGAGATCGAGCTTCAAGCCCCGGGAACCCTATCCAGCCGTTTCCCGGCTACCACATCTCCACCCTGGCGCCCGGGTACATCTCGGTCAGCTGTTTGAGGAGGCCGTCGCGCAGCGCCTTGTCCTCTATGGGCTCCACCACGGAGACGGCCGGCTGGCCGGCGCCCCTCTTCACCAGGAAGCCGGGCACCTGGACGTAGCTCCAGCTGCCGCTACCGCAGCACGACGAGTCGACGCAGGCGAATCCCAGGACGACCAGGACCTCCCGGCCGTGGTAGGGCAGCACCTGCTCCTCCCGCGGCGCGTAGTACCCGGAGATGCTCCTTATCTCCTCCCCCAGCTCCGGATGAGTGAACTCTCTCTGTGCCATGTAGGCCCTCCCTTGTCGCAGTGGAGTCAATTATAGCACAGGCGCGGCCGGCGGCCCGAACATAATCCGGGCCGGGCGGGTCTGGCAGGAGCATCCGGCCCGCCCGGGTGGCGACGGCCGCCCGGGCCGCCGGCGGCCCGGGCAAACTGCCGTGACAGGACGGGCCCGGTTGCTATAGAATATGGCTCGCAATCACCAATCTCGGGGGGTCTTTTCCAGGCACTACAAGGAAAGGGAGGTATTGTTTTATGGCAGAGCATCAAGAAGGGGCGCTCAGCGCCTACCGGGTCCTCGATCTGACCGACCAGAAGGGCGCCTTCTGCACCAAGATCCTGGCGGACCTGGGCGCCGATGTGATCAAGATCGAGAGGCCCCAGGGCGACGCCACCCGCAGCATTCCCCCGTTCGCCGGGGACGTGCCGCACCTGGAGAGGAGTCTGTACTTCCTCTTCCGCTACGCCAATAGAAGAGGGGTCACGCTCAACCTGGAGGTGGCCGACGGGAAGAAGATATTCGAGAAGCTGGTCAAGAAGGCGGACGTGCTGGTGGAGACGTTCCCGCCGGGATACATGGCCGGCCTGGGGCTGGACTACCAGGCGCTGCGGAAGATCAATCCCGGCCTGGTCATGGCCAGCATCACGGAGTTCGGCCAGACCGGTCCCTACAGGGACTGGAAGGGCTCCGACATCGTCAACTACGCCATGAGCAACACCATGATCACCAGCGGGTTCGGCGACGGGGCGCCCATCAACCTGCCGGGGACGCCGTCCTGCGACGCCGCGTCCCTCATCGCCGCCATATCCATTGTCCTGTCGCTCTACATGCGCGGCGGCGACGGGCAGGGCCGGTACATCGACTCCTCGGTGCACGAGTGCTCCCGCACCGCCCTCTATCCCTGGATGCTGCCCATGTACTCCTACAACGTCAACCCCGGCGCGCCCCCGCCTCCCCCGGAAGGGCGGCTGGGCGTCATGATCTTCCCGGTCTACCCCTGCAAGGACGGCTTCATCCGCGTGGTGGCCCTCACGCCGCGGCAGTGGGACGGCCTGGTGCGCGTCCTGGGTGAACCGGAGGTCCTGAAGACCCCGGAGTGGCGGGAGTTCTACTACCGGATCGCCAACGCGGCCGACCTCTACGCCCTCATGCTGGAGTATACCGCCAAGCTCACCATGCAGGAGCTGTTTGAGAAGGGGCACGAGGAGGGCGTGCCCGTCGTGCCCATATACACCGTAGAGGGGTTCACCAACAGCCCGCAGACCGAGGCCCGCCGGTTCTACTCGGAGATGAAGCACCCGATCCTGGGCAAGTTCAAGTACCCCGGCCCCCCCTACAAGTGGTCGGCGACTCAGTGCGAGGCGAAACGGCCGGCTCCCACGCTGGGCCAGCACAACGAGGAGGTCTACGGCAAGGAGCTGGGCCTCTCGAAGCAGGACCTTGCGGCCCTGAGGCGGGCTGAGGTCATATAGGAAGGAGATGGATGATGGCAAACGCTCCTTTGCAGGGCATTAAGGTCGTCAGCTTCGGCACCGGCGGCGTCATACCCGACTTCGGCATGATACTGGGGTCCCTGGGCGCCGACGTGATCAAGGTGGAGTGCCGCGAGAACCCCGACTTCATGAGGACCATCGGGGGCGATCCGGAGAACATACCCGGCTTCAACGAGTCCAACCGCAACAAGCGCGGTATCGGCCTGAACCTGAAGACGGAGAAGGGCCAGGAGATCGCCATGAGACTCGTCAAGCTGGCCGACATCGTGGGCGAGAACCTGCGCGGCGGCGTGATGAAGAGCCTGAACCTGGACTACGAGAGCGTGCGCAAGTTCAGGCCGGACATCATCTACATCAGCAGCAACGGCTACGGCGGCACCGGACCGTACGCGGAGTACCAGGCCTACGGACCCATGCTCTCCGCCTTCTCGGGGCTGCTGTCCCTGTGGTGCCACCCGACGGACCCCTACCCCGCGGGGGCCAACGTCCCCCTGCCGGACCACTACGCCAGCAAGATGCTGGTGCTGGCGGCCCTGGCCGCCCTGGACTACCGCCGCCGCACGGGCAAGGGACAGATGGTGGACATGTCCCAGGTGGAGATGGCGGCCAACATGATCGGCGAGTACTACCTGGACTACACCATCAATGAGCGGGTCCCACAGCCGATCGGCAACCGCAGCCCCTACGCCGCACCCTACAATGCCTATCGCTGCAAGGGCAACGACGAGTGGTGCGCCATCAGCGTCTTCAACGATGCCGAGTGGCAGAGCTTCTGCCGGGCCATCGGCAGCCCCCACTGGACCAGGGAGGCCAAATACGCCGACCTGCCCTCCCGCCTCAAGAACGTGGAGGAGCTGGACAAGCACGTGGAGGAGTGGACGCTGCAGCACAAGTCGCGGGAGGTGATGATGATCCTCCAGAACGCCGGTGTGGCGGCCGGCGTGCTCTACCGCCCGGCCGAGATCATCGATGACCCCCAGCTGGGATGGCTGGACGCCATCGTGGAGGTCGATCATCCGGTGGCCGGGAAGAGGCTCTACCCCGGCGTCCCCTTCCACATCTCCGACGTGACCCTGCCCGCCAGCCGGCCGGCGCCGCTGCTCGGCCAGCACACGGAGGAGATCTGCCGGGAGGTCCTCAAGATGTCGCCGGAGGAGATCAGTGCGCTCCGGGACGAGGGCGTGCTGGAGTTCTCCACCCGGCTCCAGGAGCCGAAGAAGTAGCCGGCCCCCGGCCGGATGCGGTCTCACCCGCCAGGTACAGCAAGAGGCCAGGTCCGTTGACCTGGCCTCTTCTTTTCGCCCGGGACCGGGCCGCACCGCCGGGCCCGTCTTTTCCTCTTACTCGTCCCCGTCTTCCTCCTCGATTTCCCCCTCGTCCCCCTCTTCTTCGCCCCCTCCCTCGATCCGGCGCAGCTCGTCCTCTTCCATGCCGAAATGGTGCGCAATCTCGTGGCGCACTACCCGGCCTATCTCCTCTTCCACCTCGGCCTCGGACCGGCACATGGCCAGTATGGGCCGGCGGAAGATGATTATCTTGTCCGGGAGCACCAGGCCGTAGGACTCGGTGCGGCTGGTCTGGGGGACGCCCTGGTACAGGCCCAGAAGCGTCATCCCCCTCCCGACACCGGCCAGCTGCTTCCTGGTGGGGTTTTCCTCTACCACCACGTCCACGTTCTCCAGGGCCGACAGGAACTCCTCGGGCAGCGCATCGACGGCCCTGGCCACCAGCTCCTCAAACCGTTCCTTGTTCATGGTCCCTCAGCTCAGGGGGATTATAGCACCCGGCAGTCCGGCCGCCGAGAGAGGGACCGGTGGGGAGCCTGAGGCCTAGACGGCCGGTGCCTTTCTGTGGAACTCCATGGTGATTGCGCCCGCCACGGGGGCGCTGGTCTCGCTGCAGATCACCCGCAGGTACGCAACACCGTTGGCCGCTATGTTGACGGTCTTGCTCTGGGCATGGCTCACGTAGTCGAACTCGGTGCCGGGGCCGTCCTGGTCCACCATCATCTTCACGTCAATCCCGCTGTCAGGATTGTCGAGGCTGTAGGTGTACTCCATGCCGTAGGGCACGGGGGCCGAGTTGGCGACCGTGAAGTCCACGGACTGCCCGGGGTAGACGATGGCGCCTTCAACGGACCCCGGGGTGACCGTGATCGGCTCCTCGATGTCCACCCGGATTTCCCTGGTGGCCAGCTGGTAGGCGGCCCAGGCGGTGCCTGCCATGACCGCCACTATGGTGACGGCCATGGCCCATGCCGGGATAATGCCCCATAGCTTCCTCCGCATCGGATACCTCCTTTCTTCGATTCTCCGTTCTGCTGCTGTGGCTTCTTCCGCTGCTGTCCGTTGGCGCTCTCCCCACCGGTCCTCGGCCGGCCGTCCCGGCCTGATCGCCGGTTATAGATTATAGTACTCTAATCTTACACGATCAAGTCCTGCTAGCCCCATGTCGCGCCGCCGGCACCGGCATGGGTGCCCTTTCACATGCCATTGAGGCGGTGGACCAGATCCTGATGGGCACGCTGACCGACCTCTCCATGTACGGCAATCCCAGGCCGACCAGCGATCCCACGCCGGTGGTGCAGATGGTCAAGGACTCGTTGCAGGGTAGCTACTCTATGGCCGAGAGCCCCGGGTAACGGTGCTCCTGCATCACCTCCGGGACATTGGTGTTGGCCCTCTTGGTGGAGACCAGCCGGGAAACGGTGCGGGCCTGCATCCGGCTGGCATCGAAGGGCTGCAGCAGGCCGTCAATCGTGGCCCTGTCCAGGTCCTTCTCCAGCCACCTCCCCTCCTCCGCCCGGTCCAGTATGACCGGCATCCGCTTCCTGGTGTTGTGGATCCGCTCCATCAGGGAGTTGGCGGCGGTGGTGATGATGGAGAAGGTCTCCACGGCCTCGCCCGTTCGGCTGTTGGGCCAGCTGTCCCAGATGCCGGCCAGGGCGAAGGCGTCCCCGCCGGCCAGGGTGATGTAGTAGGGGTACTTCCGGCCCGCTTCCTCCCGCCACTCGAAGAAGCCGTCCACCAGCACCAGGCACCTCCGGGTCATGATGGGCGCCCGGAAGGCCGGCTTCTGGTGTATGGTCTCGGCCCTGGCGTTCAGGGTCCGGGTCCTGATCCTGCCGGCGGCGGCCTCATCTTTGGTCCAGAACGGCACCAGGCCCCAGCGGAAGAGGCTGATGGTCTGGCGGCTCTGGTTGGCTATGACGGGATGCAGGGGCGCCGAGAACCCCGCATGGTGGTAGATGGGCTCGAAGAGGTGGGGCCGGTCGAACTTGGCCTGGAACCTGGTCTCCAGGTAATCCTGGTCCCTGGCCAGCGAGGTGTGGTAGCACATGATATCCGATGCCCCTGGCTACATTGTACCCGGCCGTCAAATGACATAAATTGACAGCCCCCGGGCCCGGCACTATCCTAATACGAGCAAGAGGGGGAGGCCAGCCGCCGGCGGCTGGCCGGCTTTGGCAGTGGCAATTCTGGAGAGGGCAGGCTGATGTGGGATAGCGGGGTCTTGCTGCTGGCATTCTACTTCGCCGTCCAGGGTGCGGTCATAGGCCTGCTCTGGGCGGGCGGCTTCCACATCAAGCTCTGGCTGGGGGCGGCCGTTGGGGCGGGCGCGGGGGCCCTCCTGGGCGCCGTTCTGGCCTACTGGCTGCTGGTGTTGCTGCGGAAGCCGGTGGAGGAGGCAGGTGCGTTCCTGGGGAAGGCCTGCGGGGCCCCCCTGCTGATGGTGGCCCTGGTGGGCGGCATCGTCTGGCTCGTCCGGGCGCTGGCCTGACCTGTCAAACGGGCCAGGCAGTCAGGGGCCGGCGGGGAAGGTCGGCACGAGCCTGCGGCAAGGAACGTGAGGCCCACACGACACCAACCAGAAACCGGCAGA
>CALMBS010000470.1 GCA_937860285.1 uncultured Chloroflexota bacterium | reverse complement strand
AGGGCGGGCAAGAGGTACCTCTCGGACCAGGGAGAGAACGCGGTGGACTTGCAGCTGCTGGCCAACCGGTCGGAGAAGACCCCCGTGGGCTCCCTGTCGAACAGGGAGCTGCAGGTGCTGTGCCTGATCGCGCGGGGGTACAAGTCCAGCAAGATATCGGCCGAGCTGGGGCTCTCCACCAAAACCATCGAGACCTACCGGTCTCGCCTCATGCAGAAGCTGTGCCTCCACAGCGATGCGGACATCTGCCGCTTTGCCTACGACAACAAGCTGGTGGGCGCGGCCGCGCCGGCCACCGGGGCGGGCGAGCCGTCCGGTCCGGTCGACTGAGCCGCGCGGGCGGCACCAGGCGCAATCCAGGTCAAGAAGATCATGCTGCCCCGGGGTATGCTTGACGCCGGAAGGTAGTGCATGGAAAGTCGGGATAGGATAGAGGCGGTCCGGCGCATGGAGGAGTGCATCGGGAGACACCTGACGGAGCCGATCACTCTCCGCATGCTGGCGGACGCGGCGGGGTACTCCCCGTGGCACTGCGCCAGGCTATTCAAGGAGATGACCGGCCAGACGCCGTTCGAGTACATAAGGGCGGCGCGGCTCTCGCAGGCAGCCGTCAGGCTGAGAAGCGGAGACGTCAAGGTGGTCGACGTGGCGTTTGACTTCGTCTTCGACTCCCATGAAGGCTTTACGCGGGCGTTCTCCAGGCAGTTTGGCATGACACCGAGGGACTACTGCCGGACCGCGGCCCCGGTGCCGCTCTTCATGCCCGCCCGTGTCCAGGATTACTACCTCAAGCTGCAGAACGGAGGTCAGAACATGCCCGGAAAGGCAAAGACAAAGACGGTTTTTGTGCAGGTGGTGGAACGGCCGGCCAGGAGGCTCATTCTGAAGCGAGGGGTGAAAGCGACGCACTACTTCGAGTACTGCGAAGAGGTGGGTTGCGACGTGTGGAATGTCCTTTCGGCAGTCAAGGAGGCTCTGTACGAGCCCGTCGGCATGTGGCTCCCGCGGAACCTGCGCCGGCCCGGGACGTCGGCATATGCCCAGGGGGTGGAGGTTCCGGCCGACTACGCGGGCGCGGTGCCGGACGGGTTCGACCTGATAGACCTGCCGCCGTGCCAGATGATGGTGTTCCAGGGACAACCCTTTGAGGACGAGAAGTTCGAGTCGGCCATAGGAGAGATCTGGGAGGTGATGAAGAGCTACAAGCCCGAGATATACGGCTTCAAGTGGGCGGACAGGGATGGGCCGAGATTCCAGCTGGCGCCCCTGGGGTACAGGGGGTATATCGAGGCGAGGCCCGTCAGGCAGGTAGGCGCGGGCTAGCCGAGAAACTCGAGGACGGCCCGGTTGAGCTCGTCAGCGGTGGCCGGGGTGAAGCCGTGGCCGCCGCCTTCCAGCACCTGGAGCCTGGCCCCGGGAATGCGGGCGGCCAGCTCCTCGGAGAGGGAGAAGGGCACGAAGGGGTCTTCCCGGCCGGCAAGGACCAGGGTGGGGGCGGTGATGAGGCCGATGCGCTCCCGCGCATCGTGGTCGACGCAGGCGATCATCTGGCGGGCCAGGATATGGGGCGGAGTGTCGGTGTGGGGGGCGATGGTGGCCACGGCCAGCTCCAGCACCCCCGGCTGCTCGAAGCACCGGTCGTTGAACATGAAGGGGAGCATGATCTGGAAGATGGTCTCGGGGGCCAAGGCGCGGAGGGCGCCGCGCAGCCACTCCTCCAGGATAGACGTCTTCAGCAGGTAGGGCCCCACACTGGTCGTGGCCAGCACCAGGCCGGCGACGCGGCCAGGATGGGCCAGGGCCAGCTCCTGCGCGATGTATCCTCCCATGGATACGCCCAGGACGTGGGCCCTGTCGATCTCGAGGGCGTCCAGCAGGCCCGCGGTGTCGCCGGCCATCATGCGGATGGTCCAGGGCCCGTCCGGGGCCCCGGTTTGTCCAGAGCCCCGATTGTCGAAGACGATGACCCGGTACCGCCGGGCCAGGCCCG
>CALMBS010000469.1 GCA_937860285.1 uncultured Chloroflexota bacterium | reverse complement strand
GTGCCGTCGTGCTCCACGGTGTAGTAACACTCGGTGGTCGGCACTCTCATGCAGCCGTGAGATCCGTCGTAAACGTGCCAGACGGCGCTGGGGAAGACCGTCATGTCGTTGGTGGCCTCGCCGGCATCATAGGTCCGCACCGGGGCCACAGTGGTGGTATTGTCGGCGTACCTGGAGAGGTCGGTGATCGCCTCCTCGTGCATCAGGCACTCTATGGCCGCCTCCACCGTCACCATCTCGGCCCTCCGCTCAGCTTCCGGGCCCGGCTGGGGCTTCATCCGCCAGGGATAGGACTCGGCGATCCGCCGGCCCGCGTAGAGCACCACCACCAGGAGCACCAGCGGCAATACGACCTTGAGGGCCCTGTTCACAGGTCAGATTCTGGGGGATAGGGCCGGGCCGGTGAAGCCCCAAACGGCCCCATGCGGTGAGCCGAAGGGATCAAAGTATGACCAGACATGATCGTGTACGCCCATTAACGCGCACCCGGATTGTTGTGCAGGTGGCCGGCGGATCCGGGAGCGGGTCGAAGGGTTCCAAACCGTCTGAGAGCAGAGTGCAGGTCAACGCCGCGGATGGACGAGAGAGGCGGGTGTCTCTACCCGCCCCTCTTGGTGCGCCGTGTTGCCTGCGAATCGACTGTCCCGGTTTCAGGCCTTCTTCACCGTCTGGCTCACTACAGGCGAGGTACTGCTGCTGTAGTTACCATCCCCACTGTAGACCGCAGTGATAGGGTGTGTGCCCACACCGAGAGAACTGGTGGTGAAAACAGCCCGGCCTGCGTCATCCAGCGTTCCCGTCCCCAGAACCCTTGCCCCGTCCCTAAAGGTGACCGTGCCGGTGGGCATGCCTGCACCCGGCACCACGGCTACGACCGTGGCGGTGAGGGTCACCGACCGGCCGGAGACAGACGGGTTAGCCGATGAGACAACCCTTACGATGGTCCTGGCCTTGCAGACCTTCTGAGTGAGTGCGGGGGAAGTGCTGCCGTTGAAATCGACGTCCCCAGAATAGACTGCAGTGATGAAGTGATTGCCCACAGAAAGACAAGTCGTCGTGCAGGTGGCCAGGCCCCGAGGGCTCAGAGTCCCGGTGCCGACGATCATTCCTCCATCCAGGAAGGTGACCGTGCCGGTGGGCATGCCCGAGGCACATCCACTGGGCAGCACCATGGCGACGAGGGTGACCCGCTGGCCGTATGCCGATGGATTCGGCAACGATACAACGAGAGTGGTGCTGTCGAAGTCGGCCACCGGCGTCACCGTGACGGTCACCGTACCAAGGCCGGAATCAAGCTGCCCATCGGTGGTCCTGAAAGTGAAAGCGTCGGGTCCATTGTAGTTCGTCACTGGAGTGTACATCAGGTTGCATCCGCTACCACTCAAGACCCCATGGGCCGGTCCACTCACCACACTGTAGGTCAGGGCATCCCCATCCGCGTCCGTGCCGGTCAGGGTAATGTCGATACCGGTGTCCTCCGCAGTGGTGACAGCCTGGTCATGAGCCACCGGCGAGCGGTTGGTATTGCTGATGATCCATGAGAACGTGACGCTTGCTGAGAGTGAGCCGTCGGAGACAGTTACTGTCACATCGCAGGTACCCGCTGAGCCATAGCCCAAGGTTCCAGTGATAACGCCGGTAGTGGCATCAATACCCAGATCAGCTGGCAGGCCCGCGGCGCAGAAGTTGAGAGCGTCGCCATCGGGATCAAAGGCCGCGATCGCCAGTGACACCGCATCACCCTCAGCGCTACTTTGATCGCCTGGGCTGGTGAGTACTGGCGCGTCGTTCACTGGAGTCACGGTGATGGTCACCGTTGCCGCCCCGGAGTCCGCTCTCCCATCATGAGCCTTGTAGGTGAAGCTGTCGGTGCCGTTGTAGTCGGCATTGGGCGTGTAGCTGAACGAGCCATTGGCGTTCAGCAGCAGATCCCCATGACTCGGCAAGGCGACTGCTTCCGCCGTCAACGTATCGCCGTCCGCGTCGGTATCGTTGCCCAGCACGCCGGGAGCCGGAGTCGCCAGTACGGCATCCTCACCGACAACGTAGGAGTCATCAGTGGTCAGCGGAGGGCTGTTGAGGACGAACTTAGTCACGGTGCCGCTGGCGACGTTCGCCACCCAGATGTCGGCCCCGTCGAAGGCCACCTCGTAGGGACAGTCTCCCGCGCTGTAGGTTCCTACCAGGGCCCCGTCTGAGGCCCTGAGCTTCATAACGCTGGCGTCGTAGTAGTTCGATACCCACATGTTCGCCCCATCAAACGCGATGCCGAACATACCACTCCCGCCGTAGCGGTAGGTTCCCACCCGGGACCCGTCTGAAGCTCTAAGCTTCGTGACATCGCGGTCACTATTGCCCACCACCCAGATGTTCGCCCCATCAAAGGCCATGGCCCAAGGGCCTCTGCCCACACTGTAGGTACCCACCAGACTCCCGTCCAAGGCCCTGAGCTTGGTTACCTTGGCGCTCCCGTAGTTCGAGACCCAGATGTTCTCCCCATCGTAGGTTATGCTGGCGCAGGACGATCCCGCGCTGTAGGTTCCCACCAGGGCTCCATCTGAAGCCCTCAACTTGCTGACGCTGCCTGCGCCGTTCACCACCCAGATGTTGACCCCGTCGAAGGTCATGTCGTAGGGCGTCTCCCCCACATTGTAGGTGCCAACCACGGACCCATCCGAGCACCTCAGCTTCATGACATTGTTATCAAGGCTGTTTGCCACCCACATGTTGGCCCCATCGAAGATTATCCCGTGGGGGGACTGTCCCACGGGGTAGGTGCCCATCAGGGAGCCGTCTGAAGCCCTCAACTTTGTGACGCTGTTGGTGCTGTAGTTCGTTACCCAGATGTTGTCCCCGTCGAAGGCCATGTAGGCCGGACAGCTCCCGGCCGGAAAGCTGATGCTGCTCATAGCCAGGACAACTGTCGACGGAATCGCCAGTATCAGCAACGTCGCCAGGATTATCAAAGCCATGACCCATTTGTGCGCACCACTCATGCCCGATCTTCTCTTCATCTTGTCCTGTCCCCCTCCCTCAAACCGCTCGGTCTTCGCCAGCCATGCAGTCTCCGATATGCGGATATGGATTTCGATTAGGATACTCTCTTATATAGTAACACCTGTGCACCGGCGCCTGTCAAGGTGAGCACGACTTCTCGTCCTGGCAGGGCGCCTCCTCAACTGGACAGGTCGGTGACCATGATGTCGTAGTCCTGCGCTCCGATCTGGATGGAAGACTCACCGCGCAGGGACGACCACCGCTCTTGACCCACGAAGGGACGTCCAAGCGGGCCATGCGGGTGAGGGACTCGGCGAACTCCTCTGAGGTCATGCCCGTGCTGGTGATCTGGGGGTAGGCGTAGAAGGCCCTCTGGGGCCCAACCCATTGACAGCGGGCGGCGGATTGCCCTAACATCCACGCAATTATCACACAGCACCAGCGCCGCTCTGATGCGGCCATCGAAGAGACGAAGAGGTGTCGATGACGGACTCCCCCAGCCCTGAATCCAACCCCAAGGGCGGCTATAGGGCGCCGCGCGGCGGCGCCGGGCGAAGATCGCACTCGCGCCATGGCATCGAGGTCCTTCTCAAGAAGGCAGCCGTGGACTCGGACTTCGCCCGCGTCCTGCTCGACTCGCCTGAGAAGGCGGCCCACCTGATATCCCTCGAGCTGCGCGAGTCGGAGAGGAGTATCCTGCAGAACACGCCCGGGAGCACCCTGAGGAGCATGATTCGCAACACGCGGGTGATGCGGCAGGAGATGGCCGCTTTCAGGACCATGAGGGCCGCCCTCATGATCGCCGCAGTGGTCGCTG
>CALMBS010000468.1 GCA_937860285.1 uncultured Chloroflexota bacterium | reverse complement strand
GGTCCCGCGCGGCTACAGCCCGGTGCAGGGCGACGCCTGGGCCATGCAGACGCAATGCCTGGTGCGGGGCGACGGGCGCGCGAAGCTGACCGTCTCGGTCCGGTTCCTGCAGCCCGTGGCCCGCCTGGTGGGGGAGCTGGCGGTAGCGTACGTGAGCGTGGCCGAGATGCGGGCCCGGGTCCCTCCGTCCGAGCAGACCATGACCATAGATGAGAAGCTGTTCGCGCTGGGCACCGATGCCGGTGTGTCCGTGACCAGTGTCAGCACGTCCGGCCTGAACGAAGCCGACGACAGCGGCTACCAGTCCTTCAGAGTGACGGTCTCCGCCATGGGAGAGGTCGAAGACCAGCTGCGCTTCGCCGGCATTCTGGGCCACTGGCTGCCCACAGCGCAGGTCAATTCCGCCTCAATGAACGGCGAAGCCATGACCTTGGTTCTGACTGTCTATGTCAAATAGCGATCACTCCGGGCCAGGGAGAATGGCCCGCCAGGGGTAGGAGCGGAGTCCCGGAAAGGGCGAAGTGAGAAAAATGGCTAAGCAGCAGGTAAGCATTTTCGTAGACGACAGCTCGATATCCGTGCTGGTAACGAAAGGCCGGCAGCCGGTGAAGTGGACAGCCGTGCCGCTGGAGCCGGGGCTGGTCAAGGAGGGGGTCGTACAGGACCAGCCGGCGGTGGCCGAGAAGATCAAGGAAGCCTGGCAGACCTCCAAGATAGTGCGCAGACGGGTGGCGGTCGGCGTCAGCGGCCTCAACTGCCTCTACCAGATGATGCTGCTGCCCGAGCTGGCCGAGGGCCTGCGGGCGGAAGCTATCTCCCGTGAGGCCGCCCAGAGCCTGGGGATACCTCTGGAGGGGGTCTACCTCTCCTGGCAGGTGCTCTCGGTTGACCACGGGCAGATGAAGGTCTACCTGGCCGTCCTGCCCAAGGACAAGGTGGACTCCGTGGTGGCCACGCTGAAGCTGGCCAACCTCAGGCCGACCATCATGGACATCAAGCCTCTGTGCATCGCCCGGGCCGCCAGCGAGCCCCGGGCCATCCTGGTGGAGACCTCGCAGGACGCCCTCGACATCGTGGTGCTGGGCGACGGGATACCCGAGGTCATCCGCAGCCTGCAGCTGGCCCCCGGCACACCCGCCGGAGAGCGGATCGGCATTCTGCGCAGTGAAATGGAGAGATCGATCTCCTTCTATAATGCCGCCCACCTCGACAAGCCCATCGACCTGACGGTCCCGGTCCTGGTTTCCGGCGACCTGGTGGGCCAGGAAAGCGAGATGGCCTCGCTGTCCGGGCCCAGGGAGCGCCCGGTGCGGGCCCTGGAAACGCCGCTGGTGGGGACCGAGGGCTTCGAGCACGGCAAGCACATGACCTGCATAGGCCTGGCCATCAAGGGCATCCTGGCCTCGGAGCCGGAGATGGTGGCCAACTCGGTGGTGAACTTCGACGCGCTGCCGGAGATATACCGCATCAAGAAGCAGTCCCTGGCCGACGTCATGTGGCTGCCCACCGTGGTCATGGGAGTGGTGGTTATCGGCATGGGCATCTGGGGCGTCACCTATCTGAAGGGCGAGAACAGCGACCTCCGGGCGCAGCGCGATGAGGTCAACCAGACCATCACCGACCAGGGTGTGGCGGACAGCAATGTCACCGACATGCGCACCCAGGTCGACGCCGCCCGGACCCCGGCCTCGGCCCTGGAAGCCCTGCTGGACAGGCTGGACCAGGACCGGGTATCCGCGACCGAGGACCTGAGCCTGATAACCGGTTGCGCTGCGGACAGCGGCGTGACCCTGGAGAACGTCAACTATGGGGGTGACGGCATCAGCATCACGGGGTCGGCGGTGACCGTGGACCAGGTGCTCCAGTACGGCTGGCTCTTGAAGGACCGCGGAGGTTTCACCTTCGTGCTGATCCCCTCGGTGGGGGATACCGACGATGGCATCTCTTTCAGGATGGAGCTGACCGCCTGACACGGCGGCGGCCGGCGAACGCTGGAGTGGGGGAGCAGCTATGAAAGGTACAATCCAAGATCTGATTCGACTGGCAGACAAGAGGAGAGCGTCGGACCTGCACCTGGTGGTCGGCTTCCCTCCGTTCCTGCGGGTGGTCGGTGACATCGATCCGCTCGTAGACGCGGAGCCGGTCCAGCCGGAGGATGCCAGGGCGGCCCTGGTGGACCTGACCACCCCGGAGGAACGCGAGGAGTTCTACCGCACCCTGGAGCTGGACTTCGGCTACAACGTGCCGGGTGTCGGCCGGATCCGCTGCAACGCCGCTCAGCAGAGAGGCAGCATCAGCCTGGCCATCCGCCTCCTGCCCCCCAAGATACCCTCACTGGAAGAGCTGGAGCTGCCGGCCATATGCAAGGAGCTGGCCATGAAGCCCAGGGGACTGGTGGTGGTCTCGGGCCCGACGGGCAGCGGCAAGAGCACCACTCTGGCAGCCATGCTGCACCATATCAATGCCAACAAGATGTGCCACATACTCACCATCGAAGACCCCATCGAGTACGCCCATGTCCCGCTGCGGTCCGCTATCACCCAGCGCGAAGTGGGCACGGACACGCTGAGCTTCGCCCAGGCCCTGAAGCATTCCCTGCGACAGGACCCGGACGTCATCCTGGTGGGCGAGATGCGGGACCTGGAGACGGCGGCCGCCGTCCTCACCATAGCGGAGACCGGGCACATGGTCTTCAGTACCGGCCATGCCCCCAGCGCCTACCAGGCCATCGAGAGGGTCATCGACATGTTCCCGCCGGAGCACCGCTACCTGGCCCAGACCAGGCTGGCATCGCTCATCGTGGGCGTGCTGTGCCAGGCCCTGGTCCCGCGCGCCGACGGGTCGGGCCGCATCGCCGCCGTGGAGGTAATGATGGGCACGCCGGCGGTCACCAACCTCATTCGCGAAGGCAAGATATTCCAGCTCCCCAATGTGATCCGGACCAGCGCCGGCGACAACATGGAGAGCCTGGACCAGTCGCTGGTCAACCTCTACCTGAAGGGCACCATCAGCGGCGAGACACTGACCAGGTTCTGTCAGGACCGTGAGGAGGTGGAGAAGCTCATCGGCCGGGTGCCGCGGGTCCTGATGTCGTCAGCCCTGTCCGGAAACAGGGCCCCGGTCCACGAGAAACGGTAAGAGTGCAAAGTACCCGGGTCTGCCTGCGCAAGGGGTATGGGACCAGGCGGGCCCGGCCAAGTAGGAAGATAGACTCGGGGGTCGTTGGAGGTTAAGGGGGATGCAGACGATGGATCTCACCAAGCCGCTGTGGCGCGACGAGAAAGCGGCCAGGCTACTGGGGGCACTGCTGTCGGGGACGGTATCTGATCTCAAGCCCCAGATCGACCCTGACAGAGAGATGGGCTACTACTACCCGGAGGCGGCCAAGGTCCTGGGCATTCCGGACAAGGAGGTCCTGGCGATGCTGGACGGCCTGGCCAAGGCCGGGATACTGGACCGCTCTTCCTCCGAGAGGTACATCTACTGTCCCCAATGCCGGTCCCTCAACCTGACGCCGGGGTACTACTGCGTGAAGTGCGGCTCAGGGCGGATCGTCCGGGGCCGCGTCCTGGTGCACACCGTATGCCAGCACGCCGGTGTCGAGGAGGAGTTCGCCAACAAGAACGGCAAGCTGGTGTGCCCCAAGTGTCAGCAGGAGCTGCGGACCAGCGGGCAGGACTTCACCAGCATGGGCGTCCTGCGCAAGTGCCGCGATTGCGGCGAGGTGTTCGGACACCCCGCCATCAAGTGGCGGTGCCTCAAGTGCGGCTCCGTGGTCCCGGAGGACAAGGCGCTGGAAATCGATGCCTACACCTACGCCCTGACCAAGAAGGAGGAGGTGCGGCTGACGCTCACCTTCGAGATGAACCACAAGCCACGGCTGATAAAGTTTCTCCAGGAGAGGGGCTTCGAGGTCCATGAGAATGCCAGGGCCAAGGGCCGGTCGGGGGCGGAGCACGTCTTCGACATGCTGGCCATCCGGGATGACGGGGTGGTGCAGCACCGCATTGCCGTGGGCATCGAAAACTCGGCGCAGGAGCTGGGCATAGACCGCGTCTTCAGCTTCGACGACAAGGCCTATGATTGCGGCATCCACGACAAGATCATGGTGGTGGTCCCCACGATGAAGAAGGAGGCGGAGGCCCTGGCCGACCAGCAGAAGATCAAGGTCATTCAGAGCTGGGACCTGGATTCCGTGCTGGGACTGAGCCTGCCCCAGGTTGACTCGTCCGGTGTAGCCGAGTCCTTCAAGTTCACCTCCAAGACGGCGCTGGTGGAGTATCTGAAGAAGCGCGGCTACGAGGCCGAGCAGTACGCGGTCATGAGGGGCAAGTCCGGGGCGGACCACACCTTCGACCTGCTGGCCACCCGGGACGACGGCCTGACCGTGCACCGCATCGCCATCGGCATAGAGGTCAGCGACACCACGGTCAAGCTCGACCGGGTGTTCGAGTTCGACGACAAGGCCTATGACTGCAGCATCCAGGACAAGGTCCTGATCGTGGTCCCGGTACTGAGCCCGGAGGGCAAGCGTTTCGCCGACCGGCAGAAGATACGGGTCTTCGAGGCCAAGACCATCGAGCCCTAGCCGCCGCGGCGCAAATGTGAGCAATATGAGATGTCCGGGAGGAGCGTCCACGAGGGAATTCTCACAGAGCGTGATTGACCGGCAACGGCAAACGGTGTATAAGATACTATCACGGCACAGCGATTAACAACTGAATAGCCGGGCGAAAAGGGCAAACCTGCCGGAAGGCAGGGACGCAAAGCCGCGAGTCCAGAACGGATAGTTGGGCTGCCGCCTACCGAGAATCGAGGACTGCATAAGCTCTTCGGCGGGAGGCCGCTGAAGGGCTTTTTTCATTAGCGGATGAGCAGACGACGATAAGGAAAGGAGGGGGCCCATCGTCAAGGATATGAAGAGCGCACGGAAGAGGACTGATCATAAACGGAAAGGAGGTGAGAAAGGAAAATGAAGAGCTTTAAGAAGGCTTGCAGAGGTGAGAAAGGTTTTACCCTGATCGAACTGTTGGTAGTCATCATGATCCTGGGCGTCCTGGCAGCCGTCGTCACCCTGGCGGTGACCCGGTTCATCGGCAAGGGCACCGTGGAATCGGCCAATGCCGAGCTGGTGACTGTTCAGGCCGCTGTGGAGGCATGCCTGGCGGATGCCAACAGGGGCGAGTTTGACGCCGAGGTCGACTGGACTGGGACCGAAGCCACGGCCCCCGAGACCGACAACGGCTTCAGCGCCTACGACTACATGCGGACGCATGACTTCAAGGCCACCTACACCATCGCCGTGGACGGGACCGTCAGCGATGCGGCTGACGGCGGCGCCGGCGGCAGCTGGGGCAACATCGCGTGGGACAACGGCACCTGGATAAGCAGCTAGACACTCTGGGTGGCGCTTAACCACTGAGGGAAACACCGAAAAGGGCCGGCGGCTCCGTTGGGCGCCGCCGGCCACCGGAAGGAACAAATCAGCCAATGTGGCGAACAACGGGAACGGATAGTGGAGTGGGGAGCTAGAAGAAGCTTCTTTGAAGCGACTGCGGGAGACGCACCGGCGCTGGCAGAGACCTCTGCCGGCCTGCCGGCAAACCCGGTATCCGTCTTCGGCACCCGCCTCAAAGCCACCCCGACCCCAGCCACCAGTATTCCTCATGGCGTCCTGACGCCATTGTGTTTAATGCAGTTTGCTTAGGAGGACCAGGAAGATGGCTAAAGCGCGAGTACTGGCAATCTTGATAATTGGCGCCCTCATGTTGTCCATGGTCGGGCCGCACCTGGCCCTGGCCGACCCGTTCGGCAAGCCGGTCAACTTCGCGCCCGTGGACAATGCGACGGACATAGGCCCCACGTCCCCCTTTGAGTTCACCAACACGCCGGACGGCGACGGCGACAGCATCTACGCCAGCCAGTGGCAGTGGAGGACTACGTCGGGCAACTACACCCAGCCCCTCTATGACACCGGCATCTTCGTCAGCACTCTGACCAGACTGGATGTGGACAACGGCCTCTACCCGGAAGGCGTCTTCGCCTACAACACCAAGTACTACTGGCGCGTCAGGGTCCAAAATGACCGCGGGGAGTGGTCGGCGTGGTCCGACGAGAC
>CALMBS010000467.1 GCA_937860285.1 uncultured Chloroflexota bacterium | reverse complement strand
CGGCGAGCTCTACTGGATGGCCTCAGGAGGGACGATTATGGAGACCCATCCGTTGTAGGAGTGGTAGTAGGCTTCACCGGTGACGGTGATATCGACGTCGCCCTCACCCATGGACTGGTTCAGCTCTGCGGCCGGCATGCGCAACGTCAGCTGGACGTTCGATTTCGCCAGCCGCGCAGTGTCCTTCGCGATCCATTGCCTGACCGTGGCTCCCTGCACCCATTCCTCCTTCCAGGCGGGCAGCGTGGCCCCCTGGCCCATGAAGGACTGCAGGTTCCAGGCGGCGACGGTCTGGGCCACGTCGGGCGTGAGGTCGAAAACGTAGCAGGCGGCGCCGTCGATGCTTTCCTCGCCCGCCAGGCTGCGGCCGGACAGCTGCAGGAGGGCCAGCTGCTGCTCCATTATCTCGGCGCTCTCCCAGTAGTCCGCCGCCAGGTCCACCTTGTTCCACTGGAAGCCGGACTGGGTCATCGACACCCCGGTATACAGGTGGTTGTCGATCAAGAACGCCTGGCCGTAGTACTTCAGCCCGCCGGATTCCGCGTCCTTCCCCATCCCCATGGTCATGTCCATCTGCATCCGGCGGTGGGTGGCGTCCACCGCCGCGTTCGTGTCCAGAAAGCCGGTGAAGACCGTCTTGGACCCGGCGGCGGGGTCACCCAGTACCTGGACGCTGACGTGGGAGTCCATCCGGTAGGTGTCGAGGCTGGTCTGGGCGGCCGCCACCTGGGCCACCACCTCATCGATGTCAACGGAGATACCATCCCCGGAGCAGGCCGGGGCCACGAAGGCCAGCAGGATCAGAATAGCGGAAAACAGGACGCCCAGTCCACGAATAGCCGTTCCCAAGACATCCCCCTCTGTCCGGTCCCTTGACCGCTGACGCGGTCTTGCCGGCTCAACAGTGAGCCTGCGCGGGGCTCACTGCCATCACACTATCATTGCCGGGCCCGGCTGTCAAACGCCAGGCCCCGGACCCCCTACCCGATGTCCTTGGTTTCCGGCTGGACCTGGGACTGCACCCGCACCGGCAGACCGTAGAGCTGGATGAACCCGGGCGAGGCGCTCTGGTCGAACTGGTCGCCAACGTCGTAGGTGGCCAGCTTGTGCTGGTAGAGGGAGAAGGGCGACTTCCGCCCGACGACGGTGCAGTTGCCTTTGAACAGCCTGACCCTGACGGTCCCGGTGACGTACCTCTGGGTGCTCTGGACGTAGGCCCGCAGGTCCCGGTGAAAGGAGCTGAACCACAGGCCGTTGTATATCAGGCTGGCGTATTCCTCGGCCACATTCTGCTTGAAGCGCATCTGCTCCCTGGATAGCGTCATGGCCTCCAGGGCCTTGTGGGCGGCGAAGAGTACGGTGGCCGCCGGGGCCTCGTAGATCTCGCGGGACTTGATGCCCACCAGCCGGTCCTCGATGTGGTCGATGCGGCCCACGCCATTGGCCCCGGCCAGCCGGGTCAGCTGCTCGATCAGCTTCACCCCGCCCAGCCTCTTCCGGTTCAGCGAGACCGGGAGCCCCTTCTCGAAGCCGATCTCAACGTACTGGGGCTTGTCCGGGGCGTCCCCGGGGGAGACCGTCCAGATGTATATGTCCTCCGGCGGCGCGGTCCAGGGGTCCTCCAGGACGCCGCACTCGATGCTGCGCCCCCAGAGGTTGATGTCGACGGAATACGGGCTGGCTACGGTGACCGGCACCGGGATGCGGCTGCGGCGCGCATAGGCGATGGTCTCCTCCCGCGTCATGCCCCACTCCCGGGCCGGAGCGATGACCGCCAGGTCAGGGCCCAGCGCTGCCGTGACCACGTCGAACCGGACCTGGTCGTTCCCCTTGCCCGTGCAGCCGTGCGCCACCGCGGTGGCCCCCTCCTGGCGGGCCACTTCCACCAGCAGCCTGGCGATCAGGGGCCGGGACAGGGCGGTCGCCAGCGGGTACACGCCCTGGTAGATGGCGTCCGCCTGCAGGGCCGGGAAGACGAACTCGTTGACGAAGGTCTCCCGGGCATCGACCACTACGGCCTTGATGGCCCCCACCTTGAGCGCCTTCTGCCGCGCGGCCTCCAGGTCCTTCTCGGCGCCGACGTCAGCCGTGACGGCAATGATGTCCATACCATACTTCTCTTTGATCCACTTGACGGCGACGGACGTGTCCAGACCGCCGCTGTAGGCCAGCACTACCTTCTCTGCCATTTCTTCACCTCACTATCACTTCCCGCAGCGCGGTCACCGCCTGGTCAACGTCCTGCCTGGTGATGATCAGCGGCGGGATGAGCCGGACGGCGTTCGGTTTCAGCTTGTTCACCAGGAGGCCTTTCTCAATGCACCCCAGCATCACGGCCTCCCCCATGTCCCTGTCGAACTCGATGGCCCACAGCAGGCCGCGGCCGCGGACCTCCACTATGGACGGGCAGCCGGCTTTCAGGTCCGACAGGCAAGAAGCGAGATAGGTCCCCATGCGCTGGGCGTTCCCTACCACGTCGTACTTGAGAACATACTCCATGACGGCATGGGACACGGCGCAGGCCAGCGGATTCCCGCCGAACGTGGTCCCGTGTTCCCCGGCCTTGAAGACGTCGGCCCTGGTCTTGGCCAGGAAGGCCCCGATAGGGACGCCGCCGCCCATCCCCTTGGCCATGGTGAAGATGTCCGGCTCGATGCCGTACAGCTGGTAGCCGAAGAGCGACCCCAGCCGCCCCACGCCCGTCTGTATCTCGTCCAGAATCAGCAGGATCCCGGACCGGTCACACCAGTCGCGCACCTGCTTCAGGTAGCCCTCCGGCGGGACGATGACGCCGCCTTCGGCCTGGATGGGCTCCAGCATCACCGCGCAGGTCTGCTTCGTGGTGGCCTTCTTGAGGGCCTCTATGCTGTTGGCCTCCACGTTCACGAAGCCGGACGGCATGGGGGCATAGGGCTCCTGGAACCTCTTCTGCCCCGTGGCCGCGGTCATGGCCAGCGACCGCCCGTGGAAAGAGCCGAAGGTGGTGATCACCTCGAAGGCCCCGTCCAGGTGCAGGTGGCCGTAGCGCCGGGCCAGTTTCACCGCCCCTTCATTGGCCTCGGTGCCGCTGTTGACGAAGAAGGCCTTGTCGGCGCAGCTGTTCTCCACCAGAAGCTGCGCCAGCTGCACCTGCGGGACCGAGTAGAGCAGGTTGGAGGTCTGGGTCAGCGTCTGGCCCTGCTCGGCCAGGGCCCGGGCCACCACCGGGTGGCAATGCCCCAGGCTGTTCACCGCCAGGCCGCCGATGAAATCGAGGTACTCCCTGCCGGCTTCGTCCCACACCCTGGCGCCCTGTCCCCGCACCAGGACCACAGGCATGCGCTGGAACGTCGGCATGTAGTACTTCTTTTCCATCTCCATCCACTTGCTCATTTCTGCTCCGTACTCCCTCAGGCGATGGTGGTCCCTTCCATACCACCCTCTACCTCCCTGATCAGTGCATGCGGCACCCGGCCGTCGATGATCCTCGTCGTCCGGACCGCGGGCAGGGCCGCCAGGCAGGCCTCGATCTTGGGGATCATTCCGCCCGACGCCACGCCGGAGCCGAGCATCGCCTGCGCCTCCCGGCGCGACAGCCTGGACACCAGGTTCTGCGACCCGTCGAGAAGGCCGGCGACGTCGGTCAGGAATATCAGCTTCTCGGCCCCCAGGGCCGCCGCCAGCTGCCCGGCCGCCGTGTCGCCATTCACGTTCAGCATGAAGCCATGGTCCCCGGGCTCCGGCGGGGACTGGTAGCTGAGCGGCGCCACCACCGGGATGAAGCCGGCCCCCAGCACCGCCTGGAGGGCCTTCGGGTTGACCTCGGTCACATCGCCCACGTGGCCCAGCTCCGGGTCTTTGACCCGGGCGCCCAGCAGCCTGCCGTCGATGCCCGAGAGTCCGACGGCCCGGCCGCCCAGGGCCTGTATCGCCGCCACCAGCTCCTTGTTGACCAGGCCCGACAGTATGGCCACCACCACCTTCAGGGTCTCGGTGTCGGTGACGCGCAGCCCCCGGACGAACTTCGAGGATATGTCCAGGCGGCGCAGCCACTGGGTGACCACGCTGGCGCCGCCGTGAATGACCACGGTGGGCACACCTTTCTGCTGAAGCGCCACGAGGTCGGCCAGGGTGGTGTCGTGGCTCCCGAGGGTGCTGCCGCCGAGCTTGATGACGATGGTTCCAGCCAAGGTTCCCCGTATCCTAAGGTCCGTTTTCAGTAGAGTCTAAAGGATAGCAGAAGCATGCGACGATATCAAAGGAGAGTCCGGCTTCAGCGGCCCGGAGGCA
>CALMBS010000466.1 GCA_937860285.1 uncultured Chloroflexota bacterium | reverse complement strand
GCCGGCGGTCATCCGGGAGCAGGAAGACGCCCTGGCTGATGGCCCCCCGGGGGCCTTCGGCCTTCATGGGCCGGCCGTTCATGCGGCCCATGCCGCGCGTGGGATGCCATCCCATCAGGCCGTAGCCTATGGCCAGCTTGCCGTGCCCGGAGAGCCCGGCCACGCCCAGGATCTCCCCCTGGCGGAGCTCCAGGTTGAGGTCCCTGATGGCCTCCCCGGGCATGTCCACCCCGAAGTCCTCGAACCTCGCCAGCCCCCGGTCTGGCACGGTCCTGGCGGAACGTTTCGTCTCCACGATCTCCCGCCCCACCATGGCCCGGGCGATGCGCTCCAGGGAGTAGTCCTGCTCCCCCCGCGCCAGACGGTCCACCACCTCGCCGTCCCGGAGCACGGTGATCCGCGTGCAGATGGACAACACCTCCTCCAGCCGATGGGACACGAAGATGATGGCGGTCCCCTGGCCGGCCAGCTCCTGCAGGACGGGCAGCAGCCGGGCCGAGTCCTCATCGCCCATGGTGGCCGTGGGCTCGTCCACTATGAGCACCCGCAGGGCCCGGCGGCCGATCTCGCGGGCGATTTCAACGTACTGCGCCAGGTTCACGGAGAGGCCGCCGGCCTTGATGTCCGGGTCCAGCTTCACGCCCAGCCTCTGCAGCGAGGCGGCGGCTTCCGCCCGGTCCGCGGCCCGGTCGATCAAGGACAGGGCCCGGGCCTTCTCACGGCCAAAGGTGATGTTCTCCGCCACAGTCAGACCCGGGAGCAGGGCGAACTCCTGGTGGACCATGCCCAGTCCAGCGGCGATTGCCTCTCCGGGGGACCTGATCTCTGCCGGCTGGCCGTCGAGGAGCACCCGGCCCGAGTACCCGCCGGTATGGCGGATCACGGGGTGGCCCGTGAGGATGTTCAGGAGCGTCGTCTTGCCGGAGCCATTCTCCCCCACCAGCCCGTGGATCTCGCCGGCATCGACCGTCAGGCCGACGCCCTTCAGGACCTTGTTGGCCTCGAAGCTCTTCGATATGCTATCGAGTCTGAGTACCGGTGACACTGGCCTTCACCTGCGCTTTCAGGATCCGGATGCGGTGGTCCTCCGGGGCCGGCCTACCGCGGGAGGCCGGCCCCGGTCCGAAAGGACCTGCGGTCGAGCGTGACTCGACCTCTGCCGGTCGGAATCCTGCTTCGACCTAGTAGATGATGGAGTCTATGATGACGAGGTAGTAGTTGTCGATCTCCTCCTTCATCGGGTCGAAGGTCACCCTGACCCCGGCCACCTCTTCCGCGATGGGCTCGAGCTGTTCCAGGCTGATGCTCTCCCGGTCGATGTCGCCTTCAATCATCCCGATGGCCACCTCGGTGGAGAACTCCGGGAAGAAGACGCCCACGGGGATGGGCCAGGTGGACAGCCTGCCGGTCATCCCGGCCTCGGCGGCCTTCTGTCTGATCATGTCATTGATCTGGTCGAAGTCGCCGGCATCCTCCTCAGATATCTCCAGCCCCATGGCGGCGGGGAATCCCTGCGTCGGGGTGGGGCAGCACTGCTCCGCCATGATGAACTTCAGCTCCAGGGCCTGGGCGATGATGACGTCCTGCATGGGGCAGTTGGTGCCGAAGACGCAGGTGTCCGCGCCGTACCTGGCGATCTGCCGGGGAATGTCCTCACCCAGGAACTGCAGCATGGCGGGATAGTCGCCGGTGGCCTGCGGGTCAGGGGTGAGCACCTCCACGAAGGTCATGCCCAGGGTCTGACAGGTCTGCTTCATCATGTCCCTTCTCTTGGATATGGACTCGTGTGACAGGTGGGTGGGGAAGGAGTAGTGGATGAAGGTCTCCGCCCCCATCTGCTGGGCCTTGGTGGGGATGGTGACCCCGCGCTTTTCCCAGTTGGTGTCCAGGCAGAGGTCTATGTACTGGGCCATCAGGTCCGGGTCGTCCCAGATCGGGGCCGTGATCACCACCATGTCCGGCCTCTTCTCCTTGACCCTCTGGATGGCGGTCAGTATCCCATCGTAGCCGGCGCAGATGATGATGGCCTTGATGTCTTCCTCATCCCCCAGGCTGGTGATCTGGGTAATGGCGGTCTCGAGCTCCTCGGAGAAGTTGTCGGGCAGCACTATGTGCTTGATCATGTCGGGGTACTTGTCGGACACTTTCTGGGCGCCCCGGAACTCGTCCTCGCTGGCTGAGAGGCTGGGGGTGACTATGCCTATCCGGTATTCCTGTGTCGATGAGTCGTCGCATCCCATCGGCAGCGCTCCGGCCAGCAGCATGGCTATGGCCAGCAGCGCCAGGGCGATGGTCATGGTCCTTGCTTTCACGCAATCCTCCTCTTACTCGAATCAATGGGCTTGCCGGTGAACCGTGGCGGCGCCATCTGCACCGTTGGTTTAGACAGCGAGGTGCAGATGGACGGCAGGCAGCGGGATGGCACGATCGGCCGTCTCAAACCATTTGAGAGGCAGTCCGCCGCGATGGGGAACTGGTTGCGGGAGGGATACCCTGTCCGGGCCCCATTCGCAGCGGGCTCTCCGCTGCGCGGTGGCCCGCGACCAACGGTCTAGACAGCAGCCTGGCCCGGTGTGACGGGCGGGGCGATGTTGCTGACGTTCCACGCAGCAGACGCTGAGACGAGATGCACCACGCGCATCATGCCCTCAAGGTGTCAGGTGCGGCGGTTTAGGATCAGCATCACATCACCCCCTTTCGCCGGAGGCCCCTTGGACGCTGGCCGGGCCTCCAGAATATCATTATACAAGCTGCCACCGCGGGCTGTCATACCGGAGTGCGGTCCGCGGGGTCCGGTTGATGGAGGTGATGGCATGCCCATAGTCAGGGTGGAGATGTGGCCGGGGCGGACCCATGCCCAGAAGGCCGAGCTGGCCAGACGGATCACGGAGGCGGTGGTCGAGGTGGCGAAGACGACCCCTGAGGCCACCATAGTGGTCTTCGAAGACGTGGGCCGGGAGAACTGGGCGGTGGCGGGGAGGCTGGCCTCGGACGCGGGTAGCTAGGGCCTGCTCGCGCCCGGGCATGGCCGGGGCCAAAGAAGAATGGCAGGCCCCGGGGGCCTGCCATTCGCGTAACTCCTGACTGTGCTCTGCCAACAGGGGAGCAGCCGGGCTACTCTCCCTTCTTCTCGTGCTTCCTGGGCTCCTTGCCTTCCCCGGCCCCCTTGGCCTCTCTGGCGCCCTTGCCTCCAGCGGCCTCATCGGAGGCTTCCTTGCCTTCAGCAGCGCCCTCCTCGCCCTCGGCAGCTTCAGCGCCTTCCTCGCCCTCGGCGGCTTCAGCGCCTTCCTCGCCCTCGGCGGCCACCTTCTTCTCTTCCTTCTCGATGTGCAGCGGGGCGATCCTGACGATAATATGCTCGGGGTTGGTCAGGGCCGTGATGCCTTCGGCCAGCTTGAGGTCTCCCACCTGGAGCGCCTGGTCATCCTCGACCAGAACGCTGATGTCGACTTCGATCTTCTCCGGGATGCGGTCCGGCAGGCACTCGATCTCCAGGGTATCCAGCTCGTGGGTCATGGTGTTGGTCTTCACCTGCAGGGCGGGCGCCTCACCCACCAGGATGACGGGGACCTCCACCTTTATCTTCTCTTTCAGGCTCACCTGGAAGAAGTCCACGTGGACCAGCTCGCCCGACAGAGCGTTCCTCTGGACCTCGCGGACAACGACGCTGTGCGCCTTCTGGTGGTCGTCTACCTTGAGCCCGACCAGGTGAGTCCTGCCGGCTGCCTTCAGCACCTGCTTCAGCTGCACCGTCTCGCACTGCAGGGCCATGGGCTCGGTGTCATATCCGAACAGGTGCACCGGGGTGATTCCCTGGCGCCGCAGGAACCTGGCCTTCTTCCCCATAAGTTGCCGGGTGATTGCCTGTAACTCTATCTGCTCCACACTTCTCTCCTTGTATGTCCCTGGGAACGCAACTTCTTATGATACCTCAAGGCCCGTGGCGCGGGCAAGAAACCGGCGCCCGCGGCCCGGCCGGCCGGCCTCACGGCTGGTCCAGGAAGCTGGCCAGCAGCCTGTTGAAGGACTCGGTCTCGGTGCGGTGGGGGGCATGGCCGTATCCCGGCAGTATCTCCAGCCGGGCCTGGGGCATCAGCTCCCTGGCCTTCAGGGCGCCCTTGATGCTGTAGTAAGGGTCGTGGCTGCTCCACACCATGAGGATCGGGACCTTGATCCGGTGCAGCTGGTCCAGACAGAGCCAGTGCGGCATGGCCCCATTCTCCATCATGAACCTGGGGTATGGCTGCCGGCGCCGCAGAAGGCGGCGCAGCGAGAAGGCGGCGGTGCCCAGGAGGTTCCCCCAGCGGGCCAGGCGGGTGAAGCCGGCGGTGTCCACCAGGGCCAGCCGTTGCACCTGGCGGGGGTGCCTGAGGGCCAGGTCCAGGGCGATCCGGCCGCCCAGCGAATGGCCCACTACGGGGAGCGGGGTGGCCAGGCCCAGGGTCTCGATGAGGCCGTTCACGCTCTCGGTGAAATGGGACAGGCGGTACCCGTCCCGGTTCCGGTCGCTGGCGCCGAAGCCTATCAGGTCCGGGGCGTAGAAGGTGCGCCAGGACGAGAGCGGCACCATGGTGCCCAGCCAGTCGGAGGAGTCACTGGCGCCCCCGTGCAGCAGTAGCACGGGCGGGCCCTGGCCCGCCTTCCTGAGGAAGATGCTGTCGCCGTCCACCTTCACGGTGAAGGTCTCGACCCCATCGGCGGGGGGCTGGATGGCCTCCTTGCTGCTCACCAGAACCATGGTCTTGCCGGCTGCAACCCCATGATAGTCAGCCCGGGCGGCGGACGCAATACCAAAACGCGGGCATCAAACAGTTTTCGGCTTGCAAAATATCGCCTGATGTGCCTATGATATGACCAACCTGCGCACGGGCGCGGCCGCATGAGGGGATGCAGCCGCCGCCACGTGATGCGGAAGTCGGTACGAAGGGGGGATCTTGATGTCCAAGAAATACGATGCCATAGTCATTGGCGGCGGTCCGGGTGGGGTGTCCTGTGGTGCCCTGCTGTCGAAGTGGGGGGCGAAGGTCCTCCTTCTGGAGAAGAACGACACCGTCGGCGGCAAGGCGGTGACGCCTACCAACAAGGACGGGTTCGCCTACGAGCTGGGACCCAAGCTGCAGGTCCCGGCCCAGGGGCCGAGCTTCGCCACCATCTTCAAGGAGC
>CALMBS010000465.1 GCA_937860285.1 uncultured Chloroflexota bacterium | reverse complement strand
GCCTGCAATCGCTGCCCGTCACCGGCGTGGTGGTGGTCTTCACCCCCCAGGAACTGGCGGCCATGGTGGTGCGCAAGGCCCTCCAGATGTGCCGGGACATGAAGATACCGATCATCGGGGTGGTGGAAAACATGAGCTACCTGGTCTTGCCGGAGAGCGGCAAACGGCTCGAGGTCTTCGGCAAGAGCAGAGCGGAAGACATGGCCAAGGCCGCCGGAGCACCGTTGCTGGCACAGGTGCCCATTGACCCCGAGCTGGCCAGGCTGTGTGACGATGGTGATCTGGAGCTATACAACTCTCCACTGATCACCGACATGGGCAGGGAGTTCGTCAAGGCAGCATCGGAGAGAGGAAGAAAAGACCCGAAGCCGCTGATGCCGGGCACTAAGGGCAAATGACCAACGGTCACAGCACGAACGGGCGGGGCGCTGCGGAGCAGACGGAATACGTGTACTCCGAGACGGCCATCGACCATATGAGGAACCCCAGGAACGTGGGACTGATCAGCAGCCCCGATGGTCAGGCCAGCATCACCGGGCCCTGCGGCGACACCATGGAGATATGGCTGAGGGTCGCTGACGGCGTGATAGAGCGGGCCTCCTTCTGGACCGATGGCTGTGGCACGACCATCGCCGCCGGCAGCATGGTCACCGAGCTGGCCAGGGGCAAGAGGCCCGCGGAGGCTTTCCGCATCGAGCAGCAGGACGTGCTTGACGCCCTGGGCGGGCTGCCGGACGGCAGCGTCCACTGCGCCCTGCTGGCATCGAACACGCTGAAGCAGGCCATCCAGGACCACCTGGCCTACCGCAGTGAGCCGTGGAAGAGGGCTTACAGGAAGCGCTGACCCCGATGAGAGGCATCGCTCCCCTCCAGCCCGGCAAGAGGTGCTTGAGATGAAGATATCGGTCTGTGGAAAGGGCGGCAGCGGCAAGAGCATCATGGTCGCCCTGCTGGCGAAGGAGCTCAGTCACAGGGGCTATCAGGTCCTGGTGGTCGACTGCGACGAGTCGAACTCGGCGCTCTATCGCATACTCGGCTTCGACCGGCCGCCGGAGTCCGTGCTGGACCTGATGGGGGGGAAGAGCAAGCTCAAGGAGAAGATGTCGGTCGGGTTCTCCAAAGGCCAGCCGGAAGCCAAGATGCAGGTGCTCCCGCCGGACCAGATCCTGGTGTCTCAGCTACCCGCCGAGCATGTCAGGCACGCCGACGGCCTGACCCTGCTGAGCATCGGGAAGATACAGCATTCACTGGAAGGGTGCGCCTGCCCCATGGGCGTCCTGGGCCGGGAGTTCCTCGGCAAGCTCTCCCTGGGCAAAAAGGAGATCGCGGTCGCAGACATGGAGGCGGGGATAGAGCATTTCGGCAGGGGATTGGGAACCAGCGTGGATGCCGTGCTCATCGTAGTTGAGCCTTCCTTCGAATCCCTGCAGCTGGCTTCCCGGATAGCGCAGCTGGCCGCGGAGTCGAGGGTGCGCCGGACCAGCGCCGTTCTGAACAAAGTCACCTCCGCCGAGATGGGAGCCAGGCTGACGGCGGAGCTGAACAAGAGGGGCATCCGGCCTGTCGGTACGGTTCGCTACGATCCGCAGGTCTTCGAGGCCGCGCTGGAGGGGCGCGGGCTCGGCGAGGGCACGGCAACGGCAGACGTCAGGGGCATAGCAGATGCGCTGCTCGCGGAAACCTGAGAAGTGCCGGCACTGGTGATTGGCGATGGGCTCAGTCATATATGGTCCTGTCCCTTCCTGGCGCCTTGGCCGGTCTCTCGGCATAGACCTGCTGTCCACCAGGGGTAAGACCTGTTCCTTCGACTGCCTCTATTGCCAGCTGGGAAGGACCGTCCATCCGCTGGCGCAGCGCAGGGAGTTCGTACCTCTGGCCAGGCTGGTCTCCGAGCTCGAGCGGATTGGGCCCGTGCAGGCCGACTACGCGACCTTCTCGGGTGTGGGGGAGCCCACACTGGCCGGCAACCTGGGCGACGCGATAGACACAGCCAGGCGGATCCTGAGGCTCCCCATCGCCGTGCTCACCAACTCGTCGCTCATGCCGGACGAGGGAGTGCGCCGGGACCTGGCCAGGGCAGACATGGTGGTGGTCAAGCTCGATGCGCCTGCTGAAGACATGTTCCGGCTGGTGAATCGGCCGACAGGTCCGTACTCCCTGGATGAGATCCTGAAGGGCATCAAGCTGTTCAGGGGCCAGGGAAAGGGTCTGCTGGCCCTGCAGATGATGTTCATCAGGGAGAACCGGGGATGCGCGGCGCTGATGGCGAAGCTGGCCGAAGACATATCGCCGGACGAGGTGCAGATCAACACGCCGCTTCGCGAATGTGCAGTTGCCCCCCTGCCGCCAGAGGAGCTCGCGGCCATCAAGGACGAGTTCCGGCGACTGGGGGCTGTGGTAACGGCATACGAGGCCCGCAGGCCCCGGGTGACGCCCCTGAATGCGGCCGAGACCCTTCGGCGCCGGCCCGGGGAAGGACCGCAGGAGAAAGGAGAGGGGAAATGGAAGCACGGACCACAACACTGAGCGAGAACTCGGCCTTTGCTGTCCCCCGGGGGATGCTGGCGGAGTGGGGGCTGAGCGTCCTGGTGGAGAGGGATGGCAGACGGGTGCTTCTGGACGCCGGGACCAGCATCTCAGCCGCCCATAACGGCGACGTGCTGGCTGTGGACTGGCACAGCATCGATGACATGGTCTTGAGCCACGGCCACTACGACCACACCGGCGGCCTGGTCGAAGTGCTGACCAGGATCGGGAAGAGGATAAGGATCATTGCCCACCCCGACGTGTTTGCCGACAAGGTCGCGCAGTACACCAGGGAGGCCACGCCGATCTACATCGGCATACCGTTCAAGAGGGCGGAGCTGGAGAGCCTGGGCGCCGACTTCCACCTGACGAGCGAGCCGGTCTGGCTGTCCCAGAACGTGGTCACCAGCGGCGAGATACCCATGATCACCGACTTCGAGACCATCGATCCCGGGCTGTGCGTTCGGGTCAACGGAGAGGTGATCCCCGACCCTCTGGCGGATGACCAGGCCATCTTCGTCAAAACGGGGCAGGGCCTGCTGGTTGTCCTGGGCTGCGCCCACCGCGGGATCATCAACACCCTGCACCACGCCCGGAACATCACCGGCGTGGAGAAGATACACTGCGTGATCGGCGGCACCCACCTCCTCCGCGCTTCAGACCTGCAGATGGAGATGACCATGGCCACGCTGCGGGAGTTCGGAGTGGAGAGGCTGGGTGTATCACACTGCACCGGCATGCCGGCGGCCATGCGACTGGCCCAGGAGTTCGGGCCCGGGTTCTTCTTCAACAACGCCGGCAGCGTGGTCGTGGTCTAGGAATCAGCCATGGACAGCAGGAGGGATTTCCAGGACGCCAAGGACCGGGTCAGGGAGCGCCTCTGCAAGTTCACGACGAAGGCTTTCCAGATGGTGCCAAAGATGGACAGGCCGCGGATGCTGGATGTGGGCTGCGGGTCCGGCGTGCCGACGCTGAAGCTGGCGGAGTTGGGCCACGGCCACGCGGTGGGCCTGGACATAGACCGGGACGCCATCGAGCGTTTCAAGCGGAAGATCACGGAATCGGGGCTCTCCGGGCGGGTGGAGGCCCTGAGCTGCTCGATGTCGGACATGGACTTCCCCAAAGAGAGCTTCGACATCATCTGGGCCGAAGGATCCATTGACTGCATCGGCTTCAAGAGAGGACTCGTGGAGTGGGGGCGGCTCCTGAAGCCGGGGGGATGCCTGGCAATACACGACCACAACAGGGACTTGACCCAGAAGCTCAGCGACATCTCAACGTCCGGGTACGAGCTGCTGGGGTATTTCAAGCTCGACGAACAGACCTGGAAGAAGGAGTACTTCTTCCCCATGCAGAAGCTGATCAACGAGACCCGGTCCAAGTGCGCGGACGATGGTGACATGCTGGCCCTGCTGGACAGGGAGCAGCAGGAGATCAACGTGTTCAAGACGGACCCGGCCAGCTGCTGCTCGGTCTTCTTCATCATGCGCAAGAGATGACGAAAATAGCGTTGTAGGTCTTGGCTGGCAGATCGCCGGCGGCAACAGGAGGTCAGATACGTGGGCAGAATCGGCATATTGAACGATCTAAGGGTGGTCGACCTGAGTCACGCCGTGGCCGGTCCTTCGGGCAGCCAGCTGCTGGGGGACCTGGGGGCCGAGGTGATCAAGATCGAATCGCCGTCGGGCGACTTCTCCCGTGGCTCCACGCCGCGCCTCGGGCCGGACGGGTTCTTCTACCTGGCGGTCAACCGCAACAAGAAGAGCGTGGTGCTGGACCTGTACTCGGAAACGGGGAGGAATGCCTTCCACGACCTGGTGAAGGTGTCGGACATCGTCTTCGATAACCTCCGGCCGGGGGTCCTGGAAAGGCTGCAGGGAGACTACCAGACCCTGAAGGGGCTGAACTCCCGGGTCATCTCCTGCTCGATCACCGGCTTCGGTCCTTCAGGCCCCTACCGTGACCACCCGGCCTACGATGACATACCCATGGGGCTCTCCGGGGCCTACAGCCTCTGCGGGGAGCCGGGGGGACGGCCCATGAGGATGCCCTTGCACGCCGCCGACCTGGCCGCGGGCTTCTTCGCAGTCACTGGCATCCTCTGCGCCCTGCTGAAGCGGGAGCGCACGGGCCTGGGCAGCAGCATTGCTGTCAGCATGCTGGATGCCGTCATGTACTACATGGCCTCGGACTTCCAGTCGTATTTCATCAGCGGCGAACCTCCCCGGGCCTCCGGCTCCAGGCATCCCAGGGCGCCCATGGTCGGCGTCTTCCAGACCAGGAACGGCTACCTGGTCCTGGGGCCAAGCTGGCCGCGGATCGCCAGGGCCATCGGCAAAGAGTGGATGATCACCGACCCCAGATTCGCCAGCGTCGACAAGCGGTTTGAGAACAAGAAGGACCTGGAGGACCTGATAGAAGACGGCCTGCGGCAGGCGGACACCGAGGACTGGCTGGAGCTCCTGCGGCTGGAGGATGTGGCCGCGGCGCCGGTCAACAGCCTGGACCAGACGATCAGGGACCCCCAGGTGGTCCACAATCAGACCATCGTCTCCATGCAGCACCCTTCGCTGGGTGAGGTCCGCGGCATTGACTGCCCCATCAAGATGGGCGGGGAGGCGGCGGGCGAGCATTCGCCGCCGCCCGCGCTGGGACAGAACACCGAGGAGGTGCTCGGGGGCCTGCTGGGCTACTCGCCGGAGAAGATAGCGGAGCTGAAGCGGGAGCAGGAGGAGACCTGGAGGGCTCGCTCCGGAGGCGGGGGGAGAATGTGATCAGCGTCGAGATGGTCCCCGACCTGGAGCACTGCATACAGACCCGCGCCAGGCAGGAGCATGCCGCGGCCATGGGCCGGATCCTCTCGGGCGATGAGTCTCCGGACCTGGAGCAGCGGCTGGAGCTGCTGCAGGCGTTCCTGGAGGAGGCCGACTTCAGCCGGCTGCGCCGTGATTCAGAGGCCCACCTGGCGCAGGGCCGCAGGGTCAAGTTCGTTCTGTCCGGATTCCCCGGCAGATGGAACGTGCAGATGGCGGTCGAGGACCAGGCATGACCGCAGGGCCGCGCGTCAGGCTGGCCGAGGACAGGGACGTGGCCCGCATCGTGGATCTGTACCGCGAGCTCACCATTACCGACTCCGAGATAGAGCACCAGCACGATCCGTCCCCGGCCGACTACCAGCGGGTCTTCGCCGAGATACAGTCCGACCCCAGGCAGAAGCTCTTCGTAGCCGAGATCGGAGGCGAGGTGGCAGGCACCATCGTGCTCCTGGTGGTACCCAACCTGTCGCACAACGGGACCCCCTGGGCCTTCCTGGAGAACCTGGTGGTGACCGGGAGACACCGGAAGAAGGGACTGGGCCGCATGCTGCTGGAACACTCTGTGGCCCTGGCCAGGGAGTCGGGGTGCCACATGGTGGAGCTGTGCAGCGACGTCAGGCGCCTGGAAGCGCACCGGCTGTACGCCTCCATGGGGTTCGAGGCCCGGGCGCACTGCTTCCGCCGGTACTTCTAGACGGCGCCGGGTTGTGCTAGATTGTACCGGTCCGGCAGACACTGACGCATCCGCAGCGCGTACCCCGCAAGACAGGAGGGTCCCATGGCTCTGCTTAGGAAGTACTTCCTATACCTTGTCCGGTGGCAGCTCTCCACGCCCATCCTGGCGGTCTGCGTGGTGTGGTTCGCCTCGATGGGGACCACCGTGGCCACCATCCTGGCCAACCTCATAGGGGGACTCATCTTCTTCTGGGTGGACCGGTGGATATTCCAGAAGACGACCATCCTCAAGGGAGAGGTGTGGGAGGTGCAGCAGGACATCGTCTGCGCCGACTGCGGGCATCCGGCCGACCACGGATACCGGCTGGCCAAGAAGTCCAACTACGACCGGTTGAACGACAAGAGGCCCGAGTTCCGCTGCCAGGACTGCTCCCGGCGCAAGTACGAGAAGCAGTTCGGCGGGGACGAGCCCCACTTCCGCAGCGACTGATGGTGCCAGTATCACGCGGCCGCTGAGTACCACAGAATCACGCCGCGCCGGCTGGCGCTCGATCCCGCAGCCGCTTGGCCCGGGACAATGCGTCCCCCCTCAGCTTCTCCAGCAGGCGCCAAAGCTGCTCATGCTCTCTCACCGAAAGGGAGCCGATAAGAGCGGCGATGATGTCCTCTTCCATGGCGTCCTCCAGGGACGCCCGCCCCTTGCCGGTCAACACCACCCTCTTGGACTTCTTGTTTCCCTGGATCGCCCGGCGCTCCACCAGCCCCCTGGCTTCCATGCGGTCCAGCTGCACGGAGACGGTCGGTGGCTTTCGCTGGAACCACCGGGACAGGGAGGCCGGCGTCGCCGATTCACCCAGGGCATCAACCAGGAACATCAGGTCGGAATCCGCCGGCGTCAGCCCCATCTCGGCCAGCTGCGCCTTCCTGGCCTCGTGCAGCGCGGTCACGGTCAGATACAGGAGCATGTGGAGATTGCGTTCCTTGCCAACGAAGGGCACGTAACACGCCGATTCCGGCCTCTCGTTCATGGCTCGAGTCATCTCTGTCTCCAGAGCGCGCCGGCCAACCAGCCCGGTTCTCGCCGGATCAGTGCACGGCCGCCCGTGCAGCCGCCAGGACGAGGCCTCGAATAGCATCTCGGTGTGTGAATGGAGGCCGCCGAAGGGCCACGCCCGCTTTGACACGCAGCAGTCCGGAGCATCATTGACAGAACCCCGGCAACCGACCTAGAATGTCCTCGAATATCATTAGTAAGCTAATAATAGCTCAAAATGAGGCTTTTGCAAGTCCTATTCATGCCCGGGAAAGCATGGTGGCGGCCAGGAGCACAGCTCAAGCGCCGGTTCCCTCGCCCGGGTTGGCCGGGAAATGAGCAGCATGCGGGAGGTGCCTTCTTGAATGATCAAGCGCGTTTGCTGAGCGGTTTCAGAATCCTCGACCTGACCGACGAGAAGGGGGACATGTGCGGAAAGATCCTGGGCGACTTCGGCGCCGAAGTGATCAAGGTTGAGCCGCCCGGAGGCAGCTCCGCCCGCCGTACCGGCCCCTTCTACCAGAACGATCCGGATCCTCAGAAAAGCCTGTCCTGGTTTGCGTTCAATACCAGCAAGCGGGGCATCACCCTGAACCTGGATACGGCGGACGGCCGGGAGATACTCCGGAGGTTGATCAAGACAGCGGATTTCGTGGTGGAGTCCTACGAGCCGGGGTACCTGGACAGCCTGGGGCTGGGGTACGCGGAGATGGAGAAGATCAAGCCGGACCTCATTCTCACCTCCATCACCCCCTTCGGCCAGACCGGCCCGTACAGTCACTACAAAGCCACCGACCTGGTGGCCATGGCGATGGGGGGACCGGTGAGCGTCATGGGTGAGTTCAACCGACCGCCGGTGCGCATGAGCTGCGTCCCCCAGTCCTATGTTCAGGCAGGCATGCACGCCGCCGTGGGGTCGATGGTGGCCCACTATCACCGCGTTCTCACCGGCGAGGGGCAACACGTTGACGTCTCAATCCAGGAGGCGGTCCTGCTCAGCATGGGCATTGCCGTCGAGGTGTACGAGCTTATGAAGATGAACATGATGGGCACCGGGAACCTGTTCATCGTTCCGAGACCTGAGCCCGCCGGCATAGTCTTCCTGCGCTTCCTCCTGCCCTGCAAAGATGGCCATGTCGTGGTGGCATGGGCCGGGGGAAACGCGGGGTTCACCTCATCAACCAGGGCCCTGGTGCAGTGGGCCAACGAAGAGGGAATGGCGCAGGAGTTGAAGGACTTCGATTTCTCTTCCGCCGTTTGGGACATGACGAAGATCAGCCAGGAGACGGTGGACAAGGTGCTGAACGCGATACTGCCTTTCCTGATGACCAAGACCAAGGCCGAGCTCTTCGAAGGGGCCCTGAAAAGGGGGGTCATGCTGGCGCCCTGCAACACGACCGCCGACATTAGCCGGGACCCGCATCTGGAAGCCAAGGGGTTCTGGCAGAAAGTGGCCCACCCTGAATTGGGCCAGGAACTGCTCTATCCTGGCGCGCCGCTCACCATGACCAGAGTGGACTGGCAAATCCAGTCCCGGGCGCCTCTGGTGGGGGAGCACAACCGGGATATCTACGAGAAGGAGCTGGGTTTCTCCCCAGAGCAGCTGGCCGTCTTCAAGGCGCGGAACGTCATCTGATATTGTCGGCAACAGACTTCGTGAGGAGGTAGATACATGGCGAAGCAAGTGTTCGAAGGTGTGAAGGTCGCCGACTTCAGCTGGGTAGCCGCCGGGCCGCAGATCGGCCGCGAGCTGGCGGACCACGGGGCTACCGTGGTCCGCGTGGAAAGCCACCGGCGTCCGGACATCACCAGGCAGGCCTTCCCTTTCAAAGATGGAAAGAGCGGATGGAACCGCAGCGCCTACTTCGCGTCCTTCAATGCCGGCAAATACGGCGTCAGCCTGGACTTGAGGACTGAGAGGGGGAAGCAGGTGGCCGGGAAACTGGTCGCCTGGGCCGACGTGCTGACCGAGAGCATGATGCCAGGGGCGATGGCGGGTCTGGGCCTGGACTACGAGAGCTGCCGCAAGGTGAATCCGGCGCTCATATACTGCAGCACCACGCAGATGGGTCAGACAGGGCCGCATAACGGCTACATGGGCGTTGGCTTCCAGACCAATGGCCTGCTCGGCATTTGCCACACCACCGGCTGGCCTGACAGCGATCCAACCCTTCCCCTCACGCCGTACAGCGACTACATAGCCCCCTGGTACGCACTGGTGGCCATCATAGGCGCTCTGGCGCGGAGACGCCGGACGGGCAAAGGGATGTACATAGACCAGTCGCAGTACGAGGCTGGCTTGCACGCCATGGCTCCTCACCTCATGGACTGCATGGTCAACGGTAACGTGATCAGCCGCATGGGGAACCGCGACCGCTACATGTGCCCCCACGGTGTCTACCCCTGTTCTGGAGGCCGGCACGTGGCCATCGCCACGACCACCGAAGAGGAATGGACTCAGCTCTGCAGGGTCACGGGCCATCCGGAATGGGATCAGGACCCGCGGTTCGTCACGATCGCCAACCGGAAGGACAACGAGGGCGAGCTGGACGGGCTGATCGCCGATTGGACGAAGGACCTTGCGGCGGAGGAGGTCATGGAGAGACTGCAGGGCGCGGGGGTGCCGGCGGGGGCGGTGCAGAGAGGCCAGGAGGTATTGGACGACCCACAGCTCAAGCACCGGGGGCACTACCAGGTGCTCCATCATCCCGAGATCGGCCCTCATTCATACCATGCTCCCGCCTACCGGCTGTCGAAGACCCCGTTTGAGATGAAGAGGCCGGCACCCTGTCTGGGCGAGCACAACCTGTATGTCTACAAGGAGCTGCTGGGCATGTCGGACGACGAAATCGCCGAGATGGTGATAGACAGGACTATCACCACGGAAGTGGACGGAGAGGAAGCCTTCTCCGGCGGCAAAGGGTGAAGACAGGCGACCACGCATGATGGCCAGAGCGACCCTGCTGCGGAGAGCGGTTGTGGCACCAACAACGCTTCGGTGGCTGTGAACGCCACACCCCTCCGAAGCCGGGCAGGAAGATAGAGAAGCGAAATGGAGGCGGCTGATGGCAGTCAAGAGACTCGAGGGATTCGATGTGATCATAGCCGGAGCCGGCCCGTGCGGCTGCGTTCTGGCCAAGGACCTGGCAAAGGCAGGCAAGAAGGTGATCCTCATCGAGAAGGGCGGCAACAGCCTCAAAGGCATCGGCACCATGATGGGGATGCTCAACGGGGAGCACATGATAAGGGCCAGGTTCCCCAACATATGGCAGCAAACGCTGGAGGGCCACGGCGTGGTGCTGGGCACAGGCGTTGGCGGAGGGTCATACCTCTACGCCGGCATCACGGGCATGCCGCAGCTTGAGCCCTTCGACGAGGTCGGCATAGACCTCAGGCCGCACCTGGAGGAGGCGAAGAAGGAGACCTGGGTCTCCAAAACACCTGACGAGTTCCTCGGCCCCACCACCAGGCGCCTGCTGGAGGTGGCCAACTCCATCGGCCTCCCCTTCCAGGTCGCCTACAGGCACATCAACTTCGACAAGTGCGAGTATGGCTGCCAGACGGCCTCGTTCGGCTGCAAGAGGGGCGCCAAGTGGATGGGGTACTACGCCGCCCAGGAGGCCGCGGAGCACGGGGCCAGGCTGCAGACCTACACCGACGTCAGGAGCGTCATCATCGAGAATGGGGCAGCCGCCGGGGTCATCGCCCGGGACGTCAGGGATGGCCACTACTACGAGATTCGCGGTCAGGCGGTGGTCAGCACCGCGGGGGGCATAGGATCAGCCGGCATCCTGACGAGGTCGGGGATCAGGGGCGCCGGGCTGAGGCTGTTCGGCGACCCCAGCTTCGGGTCCACCGGCCTCCTGCCCGCGGGTGACCTGAAGAGCCATTTCTATGAGCATGGGACTTCCATAGCCTTCATGGATGACAAGAACGGATGCATGTACTCCACCAATATCACCTGGTCGCGCTTCTTCTGGTCCGCGTACCAGGTGATGGGGTCCGGGCTGGGCGGCTTCTGGAAGGTCTACAAGGCGTATCCCCGCATGGTGAGCATCATGAACAAGATCCACGACGAAGGGGTGGGGCGAGTCACCTACACCGGCCGTGTCTCCAAGACCCTGACCCTGGCGGATGAAGACAAGATGAACCACTGCCGCTTCGTCAACGAGAAGATACTGCTGGCCATGGGCTGCGACCGCCGGACCATCAAGCATGCCGGGTTCAGCCACGTCAAGGGCGGTATGAGCTTCGGCCATCCCGGCGGGACGTGCCCCATGGGGGTGGTGGTCAACAGAAACCTGGAGACACCTATCAAGAACTGCTTCGTCTGCGATATCAGCTCACTCCCGGGAGCGCCTTCCCGGCCGCCGGTCCTGACACTGGTGACCCTCACCAAGTGGTTCGCCCCGCGCCTCCTGGAAAGGCTGGGCGGCCAGGGCGCCGGGCCGGCCAGTCCCGCCGGCTAGCCGGTCCACTTCGGCTCGAGAGCGTGGTACCATTGCCGGAGGACGGGCACCGCAACCGGACCGACAGGAGGCAAATGGCAGGCTTGAGGCACCTCTTCAGCCCGGTCAAGATAGGCGCGCTCGAGCTCGAGAACCGGGCCGTCATGCCGGGAATGACCTTGGGCTTCGGCGTCGACGACGAAGGCTGCCTGACGCGGCGGCTTACCGCCTTCTATGCCGAGAGGGCAAAGGGGCGCCCGGGCATGATCATCGCTTCCAGCACCATGGTGCACCCGGCGGGGCGGGGCGCGCCCGGCCCGCGGAGGATGTTCCTCTGGAGCGATAGGGTCCTCCCCGGCCTGCGGGAGCTGGCGGATGCCGTGCACCGGCATGGCGTGAAGATCGGCCTTCAGCTGACACAGCCCGGCGGGATGGACAGCTCCGGAATGATGGTGGGCCCATCACATGTCCCGCCGATGGCGGCGGGCCGCCATGCGGCCTCGAGGGGCATGACCGGGGAGGAGATAGGCGAGATCGCCCGCGGTTTCGGGGTGGCGGCCGGGTTGTGTGTCAGGGCCGGCTTCGACTACGTGGAGATCAACGCCGCCTTCGACTACCTCCTGAGCCAGTTCCTCATCCCCTACTACAACAGGAGGACCGACGAATATGGTGGCACACTGGAGAACAGGGCCAGGTTTCTGCTCCAGGCGGTACGAGAGGTGCGCGAAGCGGCAGGCAGCCTGGTCCCGGTAGGAGTCAAGGTGAACGGGGATGACTTCCTGCCCGAGGCTGGATGGACGCTGCCTGACGCCTGCCGGCTGGCCCCCATCCTGGAGGCTGCGGGGGTCAGCTGCCTGCATATAGCCGGCGGCGTGGTCGGCGGCCGGCGATGGTTCGTCCCTTCGATGTACGAGGAGCAGGGGGCCTATCTTTGCCTGGCCGAGGAGGTCAAGAGGCATACCTCCCTCCCGGTCATGGCCGTGGTGCGAATCAAGGATCCTGCGATGGCCGACGACATAGTGCGGCTCGGCAAAGCAGACCTGGTGGCCATGGGCCGGGCCCACATAGCGGACCCCACCTTCATCGACAAGGCCAGGCGAGGCCAGCTGGCGGAAATCAGGCCCTGCATAGCCGAGTGCAAGGGCTGTATCGGCGCCTTCGACCGGCCGGGCGGGGAGGTGAGCTGCACGGTCAATCCCAGGGCAGGCCGGGAGCATGCCGTGGCAGAGGTCCAGGGTGAGAAAGCCGGCAGCCCCAGGAGAGTCCTGGTAGCCGGGGCGGGCTGTGCGGGGCTGGAAGCCGCGCGACGGGCGGCCTTCGCCGGGCACAACGTGATTCTGTGCGAGAGCAGGGGCAGGGTAGGCGGCCAGCTGAGATGGGCCGGCATAATGCCGAAGAGGCGCGAGATCGCGGACATCATCCCCTGGTATGAGAGGCAGCTCCACCAGCTGGGGGTGGAGATCCGGCTCAACACGCCGGTCGATGAGCGCCTGCTGGCCCGGATCCGGCCCGACGTGCTGGTGGCAGCCACAGGGTCCCTGCCTGAAGTGCCTCTCGGCTTCGTGGCCGGCCTGGAGAATATCAACAGCATCCAGGTCATCACGGTAGATGAGCTTCTGGAGGAACAGAGGCCGGCCGGTGGGCATGTCCTGGTGGTGGGCAGCGATCAGATCGGCCTCCAGGTGGCAGACCACCTGTCCGAGAGCGGCGCCACGGTCAGTGTCGCCGCTCAGGAGCGTTACCTGGCCATGAAGATGGCCACGGCCGACAGGCTCTACCTCCTGCAAAGGGTGGTCCAGGAGAAGGACCTGGCGATCTACCGCGGCGTGCGGCAGGTCAGGATACTTCCGTTCGACGAGGTGCGGATAGTGGACCGGAATGGGAGGGAGACCCGGGTAGCCGTCGACACGGTGGTGCTGGCCAGCCACCGGGTTCCCGATGCGCAGCTGGCCGGGATAGCGGAGGGCATGGGCATGGAAGTACACTGTGTAGGAGACGCCAGGCGAGTCGCCGGGGAGGACCGCGCAACCATCCTGGCAGCCATCGCCGACGGCTATGACGTGGGGAGCCGCATCTGAGCGCCGCCTTTGAGTCCAGTCTCGCAACCAGTGCGCCTGCCGGGGCAGCCGTGCGGCCCTCGAGGGTGCCGGAGAGGAGCCACATTCGCCATGAGTGATGATGTTGTACACCGGTCCCTGGTCGACATCGTCGGCGAGGACTACGCCTCCAACCGGCCGGAGGAGACCTTCATCTACTCCGTGGACTCCGGAACGGAAGGCCCGCGCCAGGTGGACTACGTCGTAGTGCCCGCCACCGTCGAGCAGGTGCAAAGGGTGGTCCTGCTGGCCAACCAGCACCGCGTGCCCATCACCCCGATGGGCGCCAACCTCACCCTGAACGGGCTCGGCCTGCCGGCCAGGGGCGGCATAGTGCTGGACATGAAGAGGATGGACCGCATCCTGGAGCTGAACCGGCCGCGCCGGTACGTGGTGATCGAGGCCGGGGTCACCCAGGGCCGTCTGGGCTCGTACCTGGAGAAGAACTGCCCCGACCTGGAGCATTCCCGGCCGGAAGCGCCGCCCATGGCTACCGTGGTCGGGAACATGGTGATACGCGGACACGGCTACCTGTCTCTCCGGTACGGCAACAATGCCCATCACGTCAACGGGATGGAGGTCGTCCTGCCTACTGGCGAAGCCTGCACTATCGGGGCCGGCTGCGTTTCGCCGTGGCCATTCTGCAAGGGCCCGTTGCCGGACCTGTCCGGGCTCTTCTGCGGGTGGAACGGCACTACAGGCATCATCACCAGGCTGTCCCTGAAGCTGTTCCCCAAGAGGCGTATTCTGGACGTCATAGGCTACACCGTGAAGGACGCGGGAATGCTGCCCGAGCTGCTCTACCAGGTTACCCACACGGACATGGTGGACAATCTATTCGTCGTTGGCATCGCATCGGCCGACGGCCGCTCGCGGCAGTATGTCAATGCCAGCATCACCGGCGACCTCGACGAGGAGATCGCCTACAAGAAGGCCCTGCTGCAGAGGATCGCGGTCGAGTCCTCCGGCGCCGGTGAGCGCCAGGTCCGGTTCGTCTACCCGGTGCCGGACATGATCAGGAGCCGGTTCGTGGAGAAGCCGCCGTACGTCAGCCCGGCGCTGGCGGCCGACTTCCAGAAGGGCGGCGGCTACCGGTACTGCGGGGCCATACTCCCGGTGGACAAGATCCCCGACGCCTGGGCGGCAGGGACCCGGATCGCTTCCCGGCAGGGGCTGACCTTCCTCCCCGGGGTCCAGATCCTGGGCTACTGCCACAGCTGCATGTTCGGTTTCGTCTACCCCTTCAACCGGGCCGAGGAGGAGACGGTCGAACGGGTGAGACGGGCCATGAGGGAGACGAACGAAGCCGTCCTGGAAATGGGGGGGATCCCCTGGAAGGCAGAGACCGGGGCCCAGGCCCGGATCGTGCAGAGGATGCAGCCGAGCACCCACGACCTCATGGAGAGGATATGGAGGGCCATGGACCCCAACCGCATCATGAACCCGGGGAACTGGGGCAAATGAGATGAGTGAGATGAGTGAGTCGGCCCAGATGGCGCAAGCAGACTACAAGAGCCTGGTGCACCGGTGCTTCCGGTGCGGGTTCTGCAAGCTGACGTACGACTACTCCTCGGTGGGCTTCAACTGCCCCATCTATCACCGCTTCCGCCTGGAGACCTACTCCCCCGGCGGCCTGAACTGGCTTATCAGGGCCGCCCTGGTGACCGGGACCATCAAGTGGACGGAGCACCTCTCCGAGATACTCTATTCATGCACCATGTGCGGGAACTGCGTCGAAGCCTGCCGCTTCGACTTCCGGAAGGACCTGCTGAACATGTTCAGACAGGCCAGGGAGGACGTGGTTGAAAGGCAGCTGGGCCTGCCCGGGAAGGTGGGCCAGTTCCTGGAGAACGTTTACCTCTACGGAAACGCGTTCCGGGAGGCCAGGGAAACGCGGGGCGCCTGGGCGCAGGGACTGCCGCTGGCGCACTTCCAGAAGGGTGACGATTACCTTTACTACGTTGGCTGCGTCGGCTCGTACGACGAACGGGGGCAA
>CALMBS010000464.1 GCA_937860285.1 uncultured Chloroflexota bacterium | reverse complement strand
TGATGGTGGTCAAGCGCCTGGGCCCCAGCCTGGTGCCGGCGGAGGTGGTGGTGCCCCTTCGGTCGCTGGGCGCCTTCATGACTGAGGTGGAAGACCGCATCAGCCAACCCCTGGTCAAGGAGGGTGTGCTGGTCCGCAATGGCAAGAGGGGTGAGCCGGAGGTGGTCATCCTGGGCTTCATCCCCAGTGACCAGCGACGCTTCGACTACAACTTCGTCTTCCCGCTGTCCCTGACCGTCGCGGCCATAGCCGGGAAGCACGGCGGGCGGCCGTTTTCCACCGGTCTGTACTTCTCGGGCAGCGCCAGGGCTGTACTTGGTGAGGAGAGGGTGGCCAGGCTCAAGGAGTTCAAAGCCAAGGTGGATCCCAGGGGCATACTCAACCCCGGCAAGGTGATCGGGGGCGGCCTGCTGAGCCTGGCGGTGAAGGCCGCCGGCTCCCTGGGTTGGCTGCTGCGTCCGATGGGCAACAGCGTGGCGGCCAGGGTCGGCGAGCGCATCGGCGGCCCGGTACGCCACATTCCGGCGGACGTGGCCTGGTATGCCTACGCCTGCTCGCAGTGCGGCTACTGCGTCGATGAGTGCGACCAGTTCTACGGGCGGGGCTGGGAGAGCCAGAGCCCCCGGGGCAAATGGTACTGGCTGCGGGAGTACATGGAGGGCCGCGAGGAGTGGGACCAGGCCATGGTGGACACCTTCCTGGTCTGCACCACCTGTGAGCTCTGCAACCTGCGCTGCTCGGCCTCGCTGCCCATCGAGCCGTCCTGGATGAAGCTGCGGGGCCGGCTCATACACGAAGAGAAGAGGATGACCTTCCCGCCGTTCGAGATTATGGCCCAGGCCACCCTGCGCGAGGGCGACATCTGGGCCGGCTACCGCAAGGACCGCGCGGCCTGGTTTCCGCAGGACCTCTGGGAGAAGCACGGTCCGGGCCACCCGGCGAAGGCGGTGTACTTCGCGGGGTGCACCGCCAGCTACGTGGAGAACGACATTGCCATGGCCACGGTGCGGCTGCTCGACGCTGCCGGGGTGGACTTCACCTACCTGGCGGAGAAGGAGAGCTGCTGCGCCATACCGATGCTGGTGTCCGGCAAATGGAACGTCTTTGAGGCCACCATGCGCCGCAACATCAAGGCCGTCAGGGAGGCCGGCGCCGACACCGTGGTGGCCTCCTGCCCGGCCTGCGACATGATGTGGCGGCAGGTCTACCCGGAGTGGGCGAAGAAGCTGGGCATCGAGTACGGCATCAAGGCGCGGCACTACAGCGAGGTCATCGCCGATAAGATACGGTCGGGCCAGTTCGCCTTTCCGCAGGGCAACGGCGGCCAGCCGGTGACGGTGACCTGGCACGACTCCTGCCACATCGGCCGGGTATCCCACGTTTTCGAGCCTCCCCGGGAGTTGATCAAGGCCATCCCCGGGGTCAGCCTGGTGGAGATGGCGCACAACCGCGAGGAAGCCCATTGCTGCGGCAGCGTCCTGACCCTCATCAAGGACCCACCGGTGGCGGCCGATATCGGCCGGACGCGGCTGGACGAGGCCGTGGACGCGGGCGCGGCCAAGGTGCTCTGCCTGTGCCCCTGCTGTGAGTTCCAGTTCCGCGTGACCGTGGACAAGGAGAGGGTGCCGGTGGAGGTGGTGGACCTGGCCCGCTTCGCGGCCTCGGCTCTGGGACACGACTTCCCCGACCCCAACCCGGAGGTGCGGAAACAGTGGGCCGTCTTTGAGGCCATGATCGCCCTGATGACTCCCCGGGGATTCGCCGACCTGATGGGCACCATGTGGCCGGAGATGATCGACGCCATGCCCTTCGGGATGGGCGGCATGATGCGGGCCATGGGCAAGGTGCCCGGGGCGCTGGAGCTGATGAAGCCCATGTTCCCGGTGCTCTTCCCCAGGTTGCTCCCGATGATGATGCCGAAGCTGATGCCGACCATGCTGCAGAAGGTCTCCGAGCGCATACCCATGCCGGACTACATGCAGGAGCAGATGCCCCAGCTGATGCCCAGGGTGATGGACAACCTGATGCCGCACATGATCGGGGACGTGGTGCCCCTGGTCATCCGGCCCATGATCGACTTCCTCCACGGGAAGAACCCGCCGGACCGCGGCTAGCGCGGTTTTGATGGCGCCCCGGGGTTGTGCTATAGTGCTGGCCCAGAGATGAGCACCATGACCCTGATCACCATCCTGGTGGTCCCCCTGGTCGTTCTGGGGGTGGTGGCCTTTGCCCTTATCATCGCCTTCGGGTATCAGGTGTCCCGGGTGACGGCGGAGCTGGAAGCGAAGAAGCAGCAGGAAAGCGGCGCCCTGCCGCCGGCGGAGGATGAGGCGGCCGCGGCTGATGACGGTGGGGCCGCGGAGCCGGTGCCCGAGGCCCCGATTGCGCCGGAGGAGTCCCCAGCACCGGCGCCGGAGGCCGGGGCCTCCGCGGGCTGTGCGGATGCCTCTCCGCCTGCCGGTGAGGAGGGCGCCGGGCCCGATCTTCCCCGAGACCGGTAGGACCATGCGGAGCCGCTCCCACGAGGTGCTGAAGAGCCTCAAATCGCTGGAAGACCCGGCCAACGTCGCCGGCATGGCGCGGTTCGGTATCAGTCCGGCCCTGGCCTACGGGGTGCCCAAGCCGGCGACCGCCGCCGGCGGGGAGTTCGTGAAGAGGGCCGGCTTCGTGCTGATGGCCAGCCTGGCAGTCCACGACAGGAACCGCGCGGATGTGGACTTCGTGGGGTTCCTGGTTATTATCGAGAGGGAGGCCGGGGATGGCCGCAACTACGTCCGGAAGGCGGTCAACTGGGCCCTCCGCCAGATCGGGAAGAGAGACAGCAGTCTGAGGCTGGAGGCCGTGCGGGTCGCAGCGGGCCTGAGGCAGGCGGAGTCCGGGAGCGCCCGGCGGGTGGGTGCGGACGCGCTGCGGGAGATGGAGAGTGAGGCGGTCCGGCGCCGGGCGGAGACCCGGGGGGCGGTATAATAGGCGTTAAACGGGAGAGGAGGTCGTGACGATGGAAGTGGAACACGTTCCGGGAAGGAAGGCGGCCCAGGCCATGCTCTACGCGCTCAGTACGTGCCCCTGGTGCAACAAGACCAAGAGGCTGCTGGGGGAGCTGGGGGTGGAGTACAGCTACATCGATGTGGACGAGCTTGATGGGGCCGAGAAGGAGAAGGTCATGACCGAGGTCAGGAAGTGGAACCCGGCTTGCTCCTTCCCGACGCTGGTGCTGGACGACAAGAGATGCATCGTCGGTTTCAAGGAAGACGAGATCAGAAAGGCCTTCCCGAAATGAGCGCCCCGGCGGTCACCCCGGAGGAAGTGGAGGGCCGCTATGACCGGCTGAGGAAAGAAGCGGAAGCTGGCGGGTACCATCTCAACCCCGATGCTGATTTCACCCGGGCCCTGGTCAAGGGCCTCCTGGTCAATGAGAAGCGGTACGGATACCAGGCCTGTCCCTGCCGCCTCGCCTCCGGCCAGAAGGAGGACGACCTGGACATCGTCTGCCCCTGCGACTACCGGGACGCCGACGTCACCGAGTTCGACGCCTGCTACTGAGGGCTGTATGTGTCACAGGCCGTCGTCGGCGGCCTGAAGTCCGCCGGTCCTATACCGGAGAGACGCCCCCCGCCCGGAGAGCGGGCCCGGCCCAGGCCGGTGTCCGCATCTGCCGGCCTCGGCGCTTTGCCCCTGCCCGTGTGGCGCTGCAAGGTCTGCGGTTACCTGTGCGCCCGGGACGGTCCGCCGGAGGTGTGCCCCATCTGCAAGGCGAAGAAGGACCGCTTCGAGCGGTTCATCTAGGGCGCCGCGCCCCGCGCGGCATGTTGACAGAGAATGGCGCAATGGCTATAGTCTGGCCCGACATGGATGGCCGTCATGGCCGGCCCATCAGGTGAGGCGAATCCTGGCGGCCGGCTGTTGACCGGAAGGGAGGGACCCGTGGCTGGAATAGGTTCGTTCTTCAAGGCAATCATGGGCATCTGCGAGACCAGGCCGCTGGGGCAGGACCTGTGGAGTATCGAGGGCGGCAAGGTGGTGGTCCAGAAGCCGGAGTCGATCCCGAAAGGGGGCGCGGCCTACCTGCAGGGGAAGGGGCTGAACCAGCCCCTGCTGATCGTACACACGGACGATGACCAGTACCTGTCTTTCGCCAACGTGTGTCCTCACGGCAAGCGCAAGATCGACCCGGTGGCGGGGGAGCGCCGGCTGCGGTGCTGCAGCGTGAACCACTCGCAGTTCGATTACGATGGCAAGCCGCTCTCCGGTCCGGCCAAGGAGCCGCTGAAACGGCAGCAGGTCGAGCTGGCCTCCGGAAAGCTGGTGGTGACGGTCTAGAGCCGCTGCCGGCCCCACTCCTGGCGCACCTTCTCCAGGTGGGCCCGGGTGGAGTCGGCGAGGTCGGCCAGGACGCGCTTCACCTCGGGGGAATCCGCGGCCACTGCTTCGAAGTACCGCTGCTCAATGACGCTCTCCTCGATGTACAGCGCCACCGAGAGGGCGTTGATGGGCGACATGCCCGGCTCCCTGGCGCTGGCCATCTCGCGTTCCAGGTAGCTCGAGAAGGCCCGCACGGGCTGCAGCTTGAACCGGTCCTTGCTGATGGACACGGTGCCCTCCTTCATCCTGGCCTGGAGGCCTCGTATCCATGCGGCATGGGTGGTCTCTTCAGAGGCCAGCGCGGACCAGAAGTCCTTCAGGGCGGGGAACCGGGTGGCGTATTCCTGGTAGAGGCGGCCGATGGCCTCCTCATTCCGGGCCATGGCCTCCACGGCTTCACCGGCGCTTCCCCTGAACTCCATCATGACGTACCCGCCAAGAGGATACCAGACGAGGCAGGCAGGCGCAACTGGGAAGCGGCAACATGGGAAGCGGCAACAGCGGGGCAGCTGCGCCGGGCACGGCGGTGCCCCATGAATGGCGAGGCCGTCTCTAGAGGGTCTGCCCGGCCACCGCCGCCCAGAGCACCTCGGGGAGCATCACCGTCCGCACCTCTCCCCTGGACGAGAGGGCCTGGGCCAACGCCGGGGCGCAGCCGCCGCAGGGAGTTATCACCACACGGCTCCTGACATCACCCAGCAGGGTCGCCATCTGGTCGGGGCGGGTGCAGCAGAGCCGGCCATCGAGGTCGTGGACCCGCAGGCCCTCGATGCGGCCCAGCAGCTCCCTGGCCGAGTCGAGGTCGGGAAGGGACCGGTTCAGCCTCCGGTAGTGGTAATGGCAGCCGGGAAAGTAGTCGGCTTCCAGGTCCAGCCGGCCGCCCGGGAAGAGGCGGGCCAGCAGGGTGGGATACCAGAGGATCTCCTCTGGCACCGAATCACGAAAACGGGCGTAGACCAGGTCGCAGCCGACGCAGAAGGCGATGACCTTGCCGGCCCCGGCCCGGCGCGCCTGGGCCAGGTTCTTCTCCAGGAACTCCCGGGCCACCGCGTCGGCCCGCTCCATGTCGGCGCCGGTCTTGTCCCTGGCGCCCTGCCGCAGCAGGATGTCGCCGCAGCAGTGCTCCTTCTCCAGCAGGGTGTAGTCCACCCTGAGATGATCGAGGAGCAGCCTGAAGGCCCGCATGCCGGCGGGCACCAGTGATGGCAGGAAGCAGCTGGCGATGAGGGCGTACTCGGCCCTCGGGACGGTGCGGAAACCCATCTCCTGGAGCAGCCTGGCCCGGGGCCCCGCCCCGGCGGCTCCCTCAGCGGTGCCGCTGTCGCGGATGTTGGAGATCATCTTCTCGTCAAGCATGGCGGAACAGTCCCGCATCATAGATGACGGCCCGGCGGGTGTCAACCGGGGACACATTGCGCCAGTCAAAGTTTTTTGGTGGCAGAATGCTTGACATTTGGTTGTACTATTGTTAAAATACAAACAATTTGGATGATGCAAAAGGACGGGGCCGGGGTAACGCAGAGGTTACGCGGCCGGAAGAGTGTACCGGGAGAGGGCCTGACGGCCCGGGGGTGGGCCCGGGACCGCGGGTGACCCGGCTGAGGGAGTGAGTGCAAAATGCTGATGCGTTCAACTGGACTGGGGAAGACGGAGCTCAGTGGCAGGATTTCCGGGCTGGTGCGCCACCAGGACTATCTGGTGCTGCAGGTAGAGACGGTCCAACCCGTGAAGTGGAAGATCCGGGTGGCCATTGCCCGGCCGGACATATGGCAGGTGATCAAAGGCATCCTGAAGTGGGACAACATGAAGCTGATCCTCTCCACCAAGTGGAAGGCGGAGCCGGCGCATCCCGGCGAGTTCTAGAGTCAGGCAGCGCCGCGGGGCCGTCCTCTCAAGAACGGGGACCCTCGCCAGCCAGGAGCTGAAGAAGGAGGTCGCGAAATGCAGTGGGATATGGTCCTCCTGGTAAACTTGGCCGCGCCCTTTGTGGCGTACTACCTGTTGCGCGACCGTATCGAGGAGCTGAAGAAGCGGAGAGCGGCGGCCAAGTCGAAGAGCTAGGTCTTTCGGGAAAGAACCTACCACCCTTTTCCTGCGTAACGGGGGAGCCAAAAGCTCCCCCGTTTGAGTTTCCCTGTTCTGTGGCCCGCGTCAGGCGGACTTGAAGGTGAGGTCGTTGATGCTCACCCACCGGGCGCCCCAGGCGGCCACCATCTTCCCCTCGCCATTCAGCTCCCGGGACGGCAGGGGCAGGTAGCTGATGTAGCTTTTGATACGCTCGTAGTACTGGTCCCACTCCTGGGTGGAGGTCACGTAGTGCATGGACATGCGCAGCGGCACCACCTTCATGATCACCTTCTTGCCGTTGACCAGGTCCGACTTGACGATGCCCAGGGACGGAGACATGACCTCGGTGGCCAGGACGATGACGCCCTCGGTGTTGTCGGTCATGAAGACGAACCCCATTCCCTCCGGGATGTCGAACCCGCTTATGGACAGGGGGCCGAGATAGACGTACTCCGCCGTGCCGTCGATCGAGACGTAGTTGCCCTGGTAGGTGGTCAGGCGGGCGTTCAGCTCGGAGACGGTGACGGTCTTGGTCTCACTGACCTTGATCTGCTTGGGCTTCTCGAAGCTGCCGCCGTCATCCGTGGCCTTGAAGGTGATCTGGTGATAGCCTTCGGAAAGGCCGCTGGTGTCCCACGAGGCGGTGGCCACGGCCCACCGCGCCTTCTGCGACAGGTCCATGGACACGGGCTCGCCGCCGTCGACCCGGTAGGTGGCAGAGCTGATGGAGCCCCTCTGGCTGTCTATGTTGACCGCCAGGTCCACTTTGCCGCTGACAATGGGCTCCATGTCGGGGTCGATGGTCCACTGGTCCTCCCATCCCTTGTAGAGGCTCTCAATGTTGCCCCCCTTCACGGTGACCATCCGGTAGCCGGGGGGCCTGCCGGCCGGGTTGATGCCGTACCACCATTCCCCGGAGGCGGAGGCGGTGACCTGCTCCGGGAAGTCAGTGAAGGTCATGGCCAGATCGTGATGCAGGTGGCCGCTGAAGAACGTGGCCTTGCGGCCCTTGAGGCGGCTGGTCAGGGCGGCGCGGTTGGTCCAGTTCACGGTCGGCTCACTGAAGAAGACCAGGAGGGGGGTGTCCTTGGACACGCCCGCCAGGTCATCATCCAGCCATTGCAGCTCCGCTTCCGGCAGCCGGTAGACCTGATCGCCTGCCACCAGGTCGTTGGGATCGAGCACGATGCAGTGGTAGCTGCTGTGGTCGAAGGAGTAGTAGGTGCGGCCGTCCTGGCCGAAACGCTGGACGAAAAGGTCCTTGCCGTAGGCGAAGTCGGTGTTCTGCAGGTTGTCGGAGCCAATGCCGACTACGTCGTGGCAGCCCACCGCGTTGTAGACGGGCATCTGCAGGGCCGAAAAGGCGTTCTGGTAGACGTTGAACCAGTCTCGGGCCTGATTGTCCGTGGCGGTGTTGCCCTCGAAGACGAGGTCTCCCAGGTTGACCACGAAGTCGGGCGATTCTGCGTTGAGCCTGCTGACCAGCTGGCCTATGGCAGTGGCGTGTTCGGCATCCGCATGAACATCGGTTACCACGGCGAAAGTGAAGTCCACGGAGCCCGAGGAGTCGTCGGAGGAACAGCCGGTGTTGGCCACGAGCGCCATGCTGAGCAACAGGAGCAATGCCAGAGCCCTTCGAACCATTACATTTCCCCCTCTCCGCCGGCGATCTGGAGATCGCGGCCCGCTGATGGCTGATCGCGGCCCGCGACTTGGAGAACGCGGCATGCGTGCTGGCCTGAGCGCCTGCCCGAGCGTCTGAATATCATAGCACAGGCCGTTTTGGAAAATCCAACAAATGGGCCATGGCCGCAGCACACCGGCGCCGGCGCGGACAGGGCCGGCGCCGTGCCCGCTAGACCCGGGCCAGGGTCACGGTGTATTTCTTGCCGTAGGCCTTGGCGCAGGCGGGGCAGGTGGCGCTTTGACAACGCCGCTCCCAGGGCCGATAATGCCGCAGGCCGTCACCGCGCCGGCCTTCTCAGGGAGCCATGATGAGACGAATAGTACTGGCATCAGCCTCTCCGCGGCGCAGGGAGCTGCTGCGGCAGATCGGGCTGCGGTTCCAGGTGGACCCCGGGGACTTCGACGAGGAGGCAGCCTCCGCCTGCGGGCCGGAGGAGATGGCCCGCGAGCTGTCCCTGGGGAAGGCCCGGTCGGTGGCGGACAGGCACGCCAGTGCCATCATCATCGCCGCGGACACGCTGGTGGTCCTGGGTGACCGCATCTTCGGCCAGCCCCGGACCGATGCCCAGGCCCGGCAGATGCTGCGCGCTCTGCAGGGCCGGACGCACTCCGTTATCACTGGGTTCACCATCATTGACACCGGCAGCGGCCGGGCGGTTACCAGGTCGGCGGAGACCAGGGTGCACCTGAGGAACATGGCTCCGGGAGAGATCAACGCCTATGTCCGGACCGGGGAGCCGCTGGACAAGGCGGGGGGCTACGCCATCCAGGGGCGGGGGGCGGTCCTGGTGGACCGGATCGAGGGGGACTACTCTAACGTGGTCGGCCTGCCCCTGTCGGCCCTGGCTCAGGCCCTGGGGGAGCTCGGGGTGAAGGTGCTGCCCGGTTCGGCCGGGACTAGGGCCGCGCTGCGGCTTCACCCGCCACCCAGCCGGTAGAGAAGGCGGCCTGCAGGTTGTAGCCGCCGGTATCGGCGTCCAGGTCCATCACCTCCCCGCAGAAATACAGCCCTTCCACCAGGCGCGAAGCCATGGTCTTGGGGTCGATCTTGTCCAGGGAGACCCCGCCGGCGGTCACGGTGGCGGCGGCCAGCGGCAGCGGGGCCTTGATGTTGAAGCGGATGGACTGGAGCAGGCCGGCGAGGCGGTCGCGGTCGGCGGCGGTCATCTGGTGCCCCAGTCTGTCGCACGGCAGGCCGGCCAGCTCGAGGAAGGGATCGACCATCTTGTGGGGCAGAAGGGCGTCGAGCAGGTGGCGCAGGGAGCGCTTGCCAAAGCGGTCGAACTCGGCCTGGAGCCGCTGCCGCAGCGCCTCGGCATCGAGGTCCGGGAAGAGGTCGATGGACACGCTCACCGGCCCGCGCTCCAGGGCGTCGGTCACGGCCAGGCTCATGAGGAGCGTGACCGGGCCGCCGATGCCGAAGTGAGTGATCATCAGCTCGCCGGTGCGGCTCTCGATGACCCCTCGGGGGGGCTTCCGGGCGCTGATGCCGCGCCCGCAGTCGGCCAGGGGCCTGGCCGGCGGCCCGATGCGCTCCGCCTCGCACTGCCAGGCCGTCAGGCGCACCTTCGGCAGCGCGATGCCCTGCAGGCCCCTGGCCCGGCTGATTTCCTTCACCACCAGGGGGACCAGCGCGGGACGCAGCCTGACGATGGTGTGGCCCAGCTCGGCGGCCAGGCGATAGCCGTCGCCGCTGGACCCTGTCTCGGGGTAGGAGGCGCCGCCGGTGGCCAGGACCACGGCGGCGGCCGCCAGCGGCTCGTTCCCGATCACCACGCCGGCGGCGCGGCGGCCGGCGACCTGTATCCCGGTAACCCTGGCGCCCGGGCGCAGCCGGACGCCGGACTCCTCCGCGTAGCGCCGCAGGGCCGAGACCACGTCCGCGGCCCGGTTCGACGCCGGGAAGACCCTCCCGTCGGGCTCCGCCGTGGTCCGGACACCGTACCTCTCCATCAGCGCCAGAAGCTCGTCGCGGAAGAAGAGGCTGAAGGCGGCGTACAGGAAACGCCCGTTGGGCCCGTACATGGCCACGAAGTCGGCAATGTCCGCGGTGTTGGTCAGGTTGCAGCGGCCGTTCCCGGTGAGGAGGACCTTGTTCGCCGGCCGGTTGGTCCTCTCCAGGAGGAGGACGTCTGCACCCATCTCCGCCGCCCGGGCCGCGGCCAGCAGGCCGCCGGCGCCGGCGCCCACCACTATGACCCGGTGCCCCATGGATTCCAATTGTACCATCGCCGGGTCACTGGCCCTGCGGGAATCCGCGGTGCTACAATTCTTGTGAGGCGGCCGGACCGGTCAGACCGCGGGAGAATGTGGCGGCGTGGGCCCCGCTGTCGGGGCGCTGCCGGGATGAGGAGCAGGCTATAGTGGCAAGGACGACCAACAAGCCGAAGGACATGGTCAAGATCACGCAGCGCGCGGCCAAGGAGCTCGCGGCCATCCAGGCCGCCAACTCCAGAGACGACGCGCATGTGCTGCGGATCGAGAGCGAATCGGAGGGGTACTCTCTGTGGCTGGGACCGGAGCAGGAGGGGGACACGGTGGTGGGCAGCGAGGATACCATACTCCTGCGGGCCACGCCGGATCTCACCAGGTATCTCCGGAAGACCAGCGTGATCATCGACTGCATGGACTACGAGGACAGCCTGCGGCTGATCGTCTACCCGGAGGGCCAGCCCCCGCCCGAGCTCGCCGCGGCCAAGAAGAAGCAGCGCCGGGCGAAGAAGGCGCCGGGCGGCAGCACCAGCGTCCGGACCCGGAAGTAGCGCGCGGCGGCGTACGGCTGCTCAGGCGGCCTGCGGCTGCCGGTGCAGGACGCGGTTCTTCAGGCGCTGCCACCATGACAGTTGCGGCTGCTCCGGCCGTGGCGCCTCGAGGAGCTTGATGTGCTGGGTCAGGCTCAGGATGACCGTCTGGAGACGGGAGACCTCGTCCCGCATGAACGTGATCTCGTCGCGGAGGACATCTACCTCGTCCCTCAGCGCCTCCTCGACGGCCGCGGACGATCGGACCAGGCTCAGGCTGGCGGCCACGCTGGCCGCGTCCGCCGGCGCGAGCTCGGGGCCGTACTCCCGCTGCAGCGACGCCACCCTCTCCTCGTCCATGATGATCAGCCACTGCCCGTCATCGTTCTTCTGCGCCTTGAGGCTGCCCCTCTTGATGCGCTTCCTGACGGCCTCGGTTGAAATCCCCAGTATCCTCGCTGCGTCGCCGATCTCCAAGGTCTTCTCTGTCATCTGTCCGGCTTTCTCCTCCTCAAATTCTGGCACTCGGCGGACATGATAGCACGTCAGGCGCAGGCTGCCAATGCCCTGGCGGGGGTGTTTCCGGCTGGCTATGGATGCGCTGGGGGCGCGGCGTCCGGCCGCGTCCCGGCCGCCGGTCTCCGCGTCCGTCCGGCCGCCAGCGAGGTCAGGGCGGCGGCCAGAGCGATGCCGGCGCCGGTGATGTAGGCCCACCGCAGGCCGCAGAGGAACTCGTCGATCTGGGCCTCGCCGAAGGTCCCTGGCTCCATGGAGTGCGCCACCGGGGCGCAGCTGTAGAGCACCGCGCCGGCCACGGCGATTCCCAGCACCATGCCCACGTTGCGCATGGCGGCCAGGATGCCGGAGGCGATGCCCAGATGGGCGGGCGGCACGCTGCCCATGACGGCGCTGTTGTTCGGGCTGCCGAAGAGGCCGGCGCCGGCGCCGGCCAGGACGAGGCGCCAGGCGACGTCTCCCGCGCCTGAGTCCTTCTCCAGGCGGGCCAGCAGCAGCAGGCCCGCGGCCTGCAGGCACATGCCGCAGAAGGCCAGAGGCCTGGAGCCGATGCGGTCGGAAATGGCGCCGCTGACCGGGGCCACGAAGAGCGTGGCCACCGGCGAGGCAGCCATGACCAGGCCGATCCTGAGGACATCGTAGCCGAGCACGATGCTGAGGTAGAAGGGGGTCAGGAAGACCACGGCGTAGGTGGCCACGAAGTTGAGCAGCGCGCTCAGGTTGGCGAAGGCGAAGACGCGGTCGGCGAAGAGGGACAGGTTGAGCATGGGCTGGGCCGCCCGCTTCTCTGTCCAGATGAAGGCTGCTCCCGAGGCCACGGCCAGCGCCACCAGGGCCAGCGATGCCGGCGCCGACCAGCCCCAGCCCTCGCCCCGGTTGGCGAACAGGAGCAGGCTGGTGAGGAAGACGAACGCCATCGCTGCCCCCCGGATGTCCAGCCGCTGGCCGGGCTTGCGCCCGCCGCGGGGGATGATGCGGTAGCCCCAGGAGACCGCTGCCAGTCCCACGGGGACGTTGACGAAGAACACGTAGCGCCAGCTCAGGTTCTGGGCGATAAGCCCGCCGATGGTCGGGCCGAGGCCCAGCCCCACGGCGATGCTGATGGCGTATATGCCCATGGCCTTGCCTCTCTCCCCGGGCGGAAAGGCGCTGGTGACGATGGCATAGCCCACGGACATCATCATGCCGGCGGCCAGTCCCTGAAGGGCCCTGAAGGCTATCAGCATCCAGATGCTCTGGGAGATGCCGCAGAGGACCGAGGTCACGGTGAAGGCGGCCAAGCCGGACAGAAAGACGGTGCGGTAGCCGATCATGTCCCCCAGCCGTCCATACAGCAGAATCAGGCAGCTGATGGTGAGCAGGTAGATGGTGGGCACCCACTGGGCGATGGCGATCTCGGTGTGGAAGTGGCGTGTTATGGAAGGGAGGACGGTGTTGACAATGGACCCGTCGAGGGGCCCCATGATGCTGCCCAGCATGACGGCGCCCAGGATGGCCCACTTCGCTGCGGCGGGAGGCCTGTCGCTGGTCCCGGCGCCCGGGCCCTTCGAAACCATTCCGGCGTCACCGGTCCTTGCCGTTCCGGTGCCAGATGGGCTCCAGGACCACCCACTGCTCCGGGCATTCGCTGATGTACTTCTCCATGACCCGGATGATTTGCCTCTGGTACTCTGCCGCGCCTCCGTTGCCGCTCTGGACCTCGATCGGAGGCTCAACCCACACGTCGTAGCGGCCGTCGTTCCGCCGCCGGTTGAAGACGGGCACCATCGCCGCCCCGGTGCGCAGCGCCATCCGCACGGCGATGTCGGGCATGCCGGTTTCTTGGCCGAAGAAGAGGGCCTTGGGCGAGTCGCCCGTCAGGTCGCGGTCGCAGGCAAAGAGCACCATCTCGCCCCGGCGCAGGGAGCGCAGGATGGCCTGCAGGGCCCCCGACCGGGCGGGTATGACGTTGAGGCCCTGGCTCCGCCGCAGCGAGACCACGTGGTCCAGCAGCTGCTCTGGCTTGAGGGCCTCCACCAGGATGGTGGTCTGGACCGACCGCGCCGCCAGCACCTGGACCGCCATGTCGAAGCTGCCGTAATGGGCGGTCACCAGGACCACCCCCTTGCCCCGGGCCACGGCGTCGACCAGGTAATGCACGTTGTGCGCGGACACCAGCCGTTGGATGCCTTCCGGCCTGAGGTGAGGCATCTTTATCAGGTCGAAATAGTTCCTGGCCAGGTTGCGGAGCACCTTGCGGCTGGAAGCGCGGACGGCGGCCTCCGAGGCCCCCGGGCCCATCACGTGTCGCTGGTTGTCCGCCACGCTGGCCCGCAGGTGCGGATACAGCATGTAGACCGTATCGGCCGTCAGGTGAGCGATGAAGTAGCCGATCCTGGTGGGCAGGCGCGAGAGAAGGGTTTCGGAGATCAGGAAGAGATAGTATGTGACCATGGCCGAGCTACGACATCTTCAGTGGGATCCGTTCAGCCGCTCCTGGAACTCGTCGTGGGTGAAGGCATACGCCTGGGTGCCGTAGCACTCGACGGCGAACGAGGCGCAGACGCTGCCCATCAGGGCGCACCGGGTGATCTCGAGGCCCTGGGCCAGTCCGGTCAGGAGGCCGCCCCGGTACGAATCCCCGGCGCCGGTCGGGTCAACGACCTTCCTGGGCTCGATGGTCGGTATGGTGGTCTCCCCGGCGGCGGTGCACACCTGGGACCCTTGCTCCCCCAGCGTGGTGACGATGGCCCCGGTCCGTTCCAGCAGCTGCTTCCGGGTGGACCCCGTCTTGCTCATGATGAGCTCCAGCTCGTAGTCGTTGGAGATAAGCAGCAGGCTCCCGTCGATGGCCTTCAGCAGGTCAGGGGGGCTCCAGGTGGGGAGGGACTGCCCCGGATCAAAGATGTACCGGATCCCCCTGGCCCGGCACTCCCGGGGGTAGTTGAGCATGTCCTCCAGGTTGCCCGGGGCGACGATCACCAGGGTGTCCGGGCCGGAGAGACCGTCGAAGCCCAGGCAGGAAGAGTGCTTCATGGCCCCGGGGTTGAACCCGGTGATCTGGTTGTCGGCCTGATCGGTGGTGATGAAGGCGCCCGCGGTGTACTCGTCTTCGATGACCCTGATGCCCTCCGTCGAGATGCCCTTCTGCCCCAGCCATCCGAAGTACTGCTGGTAGTCCCGGCCGATGGTGGCGGAGATGATGGGGGCCTGGCCCATCAGCTTGAGGGCGTAGGCGATATTGCCCGCGGTCCCCCCGATCTCCTCCCTCATGCCGTTCACCTGGAAACAGACATTGAGCACGTGTATCTTCTCGGGCAGGATGTGGTCGGCGAAGTAACCCGGGAAAACCATGATCCGGTCGTAGGCCAGGGACCCGGAAACGACTATGTTCATCGGAGTAGAGGCTACACTCCCCGCGCTCGGGCTGTCAAGGCCGTTGGGACGGCCCGCGGGAGGCGACCTGACGCCCGTCGAAAAGGTGCGTCTCACGGTGCCCCAAACGCTTGATTTGGGCTCCTGAAGCTTGATTTGGGCCCCCAAGTGCTTGATTTGGGGCTAGAGGCGTCGTAAACTGCTCTGGAAAACGAGGTGGATGATGGCGCGTGCTAGAACGGCGGCAGGGTCCCGTACCGCCCGAAGCTCCCGGGCGGCCAGGGACGGGGACCTGGCCATCAACAGGGCGATCGGCAACACACCGCTGGTGCTGTTGAACAACCTGGGCGGGAACCCCAGGGTCAAGATCCTGGGCAAGCTGGAGGGGGCCAACCTGTCGGGCTCGATCAAGGACCGGCCGGCCCGCTACATGCTGGCCAAGGCCGAGAAGTCGGGCCAGCTCACCCGGGACAAGGTGATCATCGAGGCCACCTCGGGCAACATGGGCATCGCCCTGGCGGCGATAGGCGCCGCCAAGGGGTATCGGCTGCGGCTCTTCATGCCTGAGTGCGTCAGCCAGGAGCGGCAGCGGGTGCTCAGCGCCCTGGGCGCCGAGATCGTGCTCACTCCGGCCAAGGAGGGGACCGACGGGGCCATCAGGGGGGTGCACCGCCTCCTGGAGCAGGACCCCGACAGCTATTTCATGCCCAACCAGTTCGACAACGAGGGCAATGCCACGGCGCACTACGAGAGCACCGGCCCGGAGATATACTCCCAGACCAGCGGCGAGGTCGACGTCTTCGTGGCCGGCATGGGCACTACGGGGACGCTGATGGGCACGGGGCGCTACCTCAAGGAGAAGAAGCCGAAATGCCTGATCGTGGGCATAGAGCCTACCGTTGGGCATACCATCCAGGGCCTGAAGAACATGGAGGAGTCCATCGTGCCCGGCATCTACCAGCCCAGTGTCTGGGACGAGAAGGTGA
>CALMBS010000463.1 GCA_937860285.1 uncultured Chloroflexota bacterium | reverse complement strand
CAGGTACCGGGAGCTGGTGGAGAACGCCAACAGCATCATCCTGGAGCTGGACGACAGGGGGAAGGTCACCTTCTTCAACCGGTTCGCCGAGGAGTTCTACGGCTTCAAGGAGGCGGACATCATCGGGCGCCACGTCGTGGGCACCATAGCCCCGCCCGTCGACTCCGCTGGGAAGGACATGAAGGCCGAGGTCAAGAGCATCGTCAAGCATCCCGAGGACCACTTCGTGGTGGAGAACGAAGGCATGAGGCGCAACGGGGAGCGGGTCTGGATCAGCTGGACCAACAAGGGGCTCCACGATGCCGAGGGACGGCTGCGCAACGTGCTCTGCATCGGCATGGACCGGACGGAGCAGCGCCGGGTGGCGGACATGCTGGCCGAGCAGCTGAAGGAGAAGGCGGCCGCGGCGGAGAGGCAGCGGCTGGCCCGCGACCTGCACGATGCCGTGACCCAGACCCTCTTCTCGGCCAGCCTCATTGCCGAGGTCATGCCCCGGCTCTGGGCCAAAGACCGCCCCGAAGCCGAGCGCCGCCTGGAGGAGCTGCGGCGGCTGACGCGGGGGGCCCTGGCGGAGATGAGGATGCTCCTCCTGGAGCTGCGGCCGGGGGCCCTGGGGGAGGTGGGCCTGGTGGAGCTGCTGCGGCAGCTGGTGGAGGCCACCACCGCCCAGACCGCGATGCAGCTGGACACCAGCTTCCGGGGGAAGTGCGCGGCCCCGGCCGAGGTGCAGGTGGCCCTGTACCGGGTGGCCCAGGAGGCGCTGAACAATGTGGTCAAGCACGCCGGCGCCACCGAGGTCCAGGTGCGCCTGACCTGCCGGCCGGGCACGGCGGAGCTGGTGGTCTCCGACAACGGGTCGGGGTTTGATACCCGGGCGGTCTCGCCCCGGAGCCTGGGACTGCGCATAATGCAGGAAAGGATCCAGGCGGTGGGGGCCAGCCTCAAGATAGACTCTCGGGAGGGGGACGGTACCAGGGTGAAAGCGGCCTGGTCAGATGGCAGGAGAAAGGGGGTCTGATGACCCAGGAGAAGCCCATTCGTTTGATGATCGTGGATGACCATGTGGTGGTGCGCAGCGGGCTGTCCGCCTTCCTGCTGGCCTACGATGACCTGAGGCTGGTCGGCGAGGCGGCCAACGGCGAGGAGGGCGTGCGCCTCTGCCGCCAGATCCAGCCGGACGTGGTCCTCATGGACCTGGTGATGCCGGGGCTGGACGGGATTGCCTCCACCAGGGCCATCAGAGAGTACTGCCCCCAGACCCGGGTGATCGCCCTGACCAGCTTCGGCGAGGACGAGCGGGTCCAGGCCGTGCTCAAGGCCGGGGCGATAGGCTATCTCCTCAAGAACGTTACCGCCGATGAGCTGGTGGCGGCCATCCGTAACGCCATGGCCGGCCAGACCACCCTCTCCACGGAGGCCACCCGGGCCCTGATGAACGGCCCCGGGGGGGCACAGGGGTTGGGGCCGGACCTCACCGAGCGGGAGCGGGAGGTGCTGGTGCTGATGGCCAAGGGCCTCAACAACTCGCAGATCGCCCGGCAGCTGGTCATCAGTCCCTCGACCACGAAGTTTCATGTCAGCAATGTCCTGACCAAGCTGGGGGCCTGCACCCGGACCGAGGCCGTGTCGCTGGCGGTGAGGAACCACCTGGTGGACGGCCTGTAGCGCGGGACGCAGACGTCGTGCAGGCCAGCGCGGCGGCCGGCGGCGCCCGGCGGCCGGCAGAAACGGGAACGGCGGGCCCGGGTTGCGGGTCCGCCGTAGCGTTTCGTTTCAGGCCGGCGACTAGAAGCAGATCGACGGCACAGTCAGCGATGGAACAGTGCAGCTGGCACCGATGGTCAGAGCGGCTATGGCCGCGAGCAGCGCCAGGGGCAGCATTCTCTTAATCATTTCAGCCTCCTTCCAAATCAATTCCTGGTTCCGTCGCCCCCGGCTCCTACCCGATGGAAAAGGACGGGAGAGAGAAAGACGGAGTGCAGCAGCTGCTGCCGATGGTCAGGGCTGCTATGGCAGCCAGCACCACCAGTGGAAGAAGCACTTTGGCGATCTTCTTATACATCATACCCTCCTTAAGGATGGACCAGTATGCTGGTCCGAATAAGTCGCTACTACTCGTTCTCCTGCAGCGCTAGAAGCAGATTGACGGCAAGGTGATCGACGGGAACGGGATACCTCCGATGGTGAGCGGCGGAGTGGTCATCACCGGGCTGCAGCAAGTGCTGGCGATGGTCGTCGCGGCGATGACAGCCAGCAGTCCCAACGGAAGAGCTACCCTACCCCACTTCTTCAACATCTATGAAACCCTCCTCTCTGCGCATTAACTAGACATAATATTGGGAGAAAGTCCTTGATGTCAAGCGTCCGGCCCTTTCTTCCCTCACCGCCTGTTAGTCGCTGGCCGGGCGGATATCCCTCGCCCCCCGGCTATCAAAACCCTGTCTATTGGCCCCCCGGGGGGTTGTCATCTTGTGCTGTCCAGGTGAGAATCTGTGACCTCACTGAGAAGGCCGGGCCGAGGGAAAGAAAGGCCGGAAGGCGACTAAGACAGTCGAGAGGTGCGCAGCCAGACCGTAATCATACATATACAGGGCGCCGACAGGGGACAGTGAACCACTGCCTGTATCTGGTCACTTTGGCAGTGGGGAGTCAGTAGTGAAACCGACCTTTCGAGGCCGGTTTTTCTTTTGTCTGCTGAGAGGAAGGGACTGCAATGCGGAGAGTAGCCTGGGGTAGCGGCGCGAGACTGGTCAGGTTGGTGATGGCTGTCCTGGTCATGGGCGGCATCGTCATTGGCGGTGTGGTGGGGGTCCCCGCCATCACCGGTGGCGGGAGCCACGCTGTCATGGCCGAGTCGGCGGACACCCACTCCCGGATAGCCGCCGGCTATGCCCATACCCTGCTGGTGGACTCCGACGGGGTCCTCTGGGCCTGGGGACGCAACACCAGCGGCGAGCTGGGGGTGGCAGCCTACGACACCACTGACCGGCCGATACCGACCAGGGTGCACGGCACCGCCACCAACTGGGAGTCGGTGGCCGCCAGCTGGTACCACTCCTTCGGCATCCGGTCCGACGGGACCCTGTGGGCCTGGGGCGAAAACGAGTACGGGCAGCTGGGCATCGGCTACCAGAGCTGGAGGGCCACCATCCCGCAGCGGGTGGGCACCGCCAGCAACTGGGCGGCGGTCTCCGCCGGGCACACCCACACCCTCGGCCTGCGCTCCGACGGCACCCTGTGGGTCTGGGGCAGCAACCTCTACGGCCAGCTGGGCAGTGGGGCGGTGTCGAGCGACAACGTCACCAGCCCGGTGCAGCTGGGCACCGGCACCAACTGGGTGGCCATTGCCGCCGGGGACTTCCACTCCCTGGCGGTGCGCTCAGACGGCACCCTCTGGGCCTGGGGCTACAACAACAAGGGCCAGCTGGGGCTGGGCAGCACCTCCTATAGTGTCGCGACGCCGACGCAAGTGACGGGGGATGTCGACTGGGCCAGGGTGGATGCCGAGTACGACTACTCCATGGGCATCGACCAGGACGGAGACCTCTACTCCTGGGGGAACAACTACAATGGGATTCTGGGGCTCGGTAACAGTACGAACCGGAAGAGCCCCGCCCTGGTGGGCGGCGGCTGGCGCGGCGTCTACCCGGGGCGCGTTCACTGCCTGGGGGTGCGCTCCGACGGCAGCCTGTACGGATGGGGGAGCGCGTACGATGGCGCGCTGGGCCTTGGAGAGGGGAATACCGGCGCCAAGATGGTCCCGACCCTGATCATGAGCGGCTCGCCCGCCTGGGTGGGCGGGGCCGCCGGGGACCGCTGGTCCGTGGCCCTGCGCTCCGATGGCACTGTCTGGGGATTCGGATGGAATGGCAATGGCCAGCTGGGCCTGGGTGACGCCAACGAGCGCTTCGTGCCGACCCTGGTATCCCTGGGCTGGCCGCTCTCGGTCACCACCTTGGCCGCCTCCGGCATTGCGGAGACCGGCGCCACCCTCAACGGCATCCTGGTCAGCCTGGGCAGCGCGGCCTCGGTTAAGGTCTCCTTCCAGTGGGGGCCGACCGCCTCCTACGGCAGCACTACCGCGGCCCAGACGAAGACCACCACGGGCGCGTTCAGCGCCGCCCTGACCGGCCTGGCGGGCGGCACTACCTATTATTACCGGGCGACGGTGGAGGCCGGTGGCGAGACCGTTTACGGGGAAGGGAAGACCTTCAGCACGGCGACTCCCGCGATACCCCCCGTCGCCCCTTCAGTGACCACGGGCAGCGCGGGCACCATCACCACCAGCACCGCCATCCTGCGGGGCAGCCTGGCCTCGGCGGGGACGGCCGGGAGCCTCACCGTGAGCTTCGAATACGGCACCGAGGCCGCCCCGTACTCTCAGCGGACCCCCCTGCAGACGGTGAGCGCAGCGGGCGACTTCACGGCCAACCTGACCGGGCTGGCCTCCGGCACTACCTACTATTACCGGGCCAGGGCGGACGGTGACGGCACCGCCCGGGGCTCCGGCCTGACGTTCACCACCCAGAGCATCCCCGGGGTCAGCCCGGTGGTGGACACCCTCGATGCGGAGGCCGTTACGGCCAGCTCCGCGCGGCTCAACGGCCACCTGGCGTCCCTGGGTGAAGCCTCGAGCGTCGAGCTGTCCTTCCAGTGGGGCACCATCTCCGGGTCCTATCCCTCCGAGAGCGCGGCGGTCGCGCAGTCGAGCACGGGGGCCTTCTTCTTCGACCTGACCGGCCTGGCGCCGGGCACTACCTACTACTTCCGGACCAGGGCCATGGGCGAAGGCACCAGCCTGGGCGAGGAGAGGAGCTTCACCACCGAGCCGGCGGCGGACACCGGTGACGGCGAAGCGGACGATGACGGCTCCGGCCCCACGGGGGGCCAGGAGCTGGCGGTCACGGGCGTGGAGGCGGACAGCGGGAAGCGCGGCCAGAGCCTGACGGTCACCATCTCCGGGAGCAACCTGGTGGGGGCCACGGCGGTCAGCTTCGGGTCCGGCATCACCGTGGAGGGCTTCACCGTCGACAGCAGCAGCCGGATCACCGCCGACATCGTGATTGCCGGCGATGCGGAAGCCGGGGCCAGGGAGGTCTCGGTGACCACCGGCGCGGGCACCGCAGAGATGGCCGACGGGTTCAGCGTGACGGTGGACAAGGGAGGGTTCTGCGACCGCGGGACCGCTTCGGCGGGCAGCGAGGTCACCGTCTCCATGACGGCCCTGGGCCTGGTCCTGGGGACCGGCTACTGGATCACCAAGAAGCGCGCGAAGTAAGAGTGAGAAGAGGAAGAGCCGGCCCCCCCGGGGCCGGTTTCTTTCCGTCCTGAAACTGCATCGTCTACGATGTGTACTGACGGGCAATGTTCGCCCAGAGCAAGGCATCTCGCGGGATGACCGCTGAGGGGAGTGAGAGATGATCAAGAGACTGCTGGCTGGCTTTCTGCGCGGGCTGGCGCCCGCGGTGGTCCTGGCGGGCCTGGTGGTGGCGCAGTTGCCGGCGCCGGCCGCGGCCGCTGAGGTGGGGGAGACCTCGTCTGATGCGGTCACGTCCGAGGCTGATTCGCCCTTCGACTGGGTGCGGCAGTTCGGCACCGCGCAGTACGACGACGTAGGCGGGATGGCTGTCGGCACCACCGGGGTCTACGCGGTGGGGCGGACTGGGGGGTGGTCTCCGGGCCAGAGCTTCCTCCGGAAGTACGACCTCTACGGCAAGGAGCTGTGGAGCCGTGACAACGGCACGTGTGTCGCTGTCGGCGCCGACGACAGGATCTTCGCGGGCGACCTGGGGTCCGTGCGGGCCTTCGACCCCGACGGGAGCGAGGTCTGGGCAGTGGACATCAATGATGAGGGCTACTTCTATCATGCCACGGACATTTCGGCGGATTCCGGCGGCGTGTATGTTGGCGGGAGCTACTGGAGCAGAGGCTCCGGGGACAAATGCGGCCACTTCGTGCAGAAGTGCGATCCGAATGATGGCCACATCGTCTGGACCCGGCGCCTCTCCTGTGGCCCCGGCGATACGGGGGCGCTGGGGGTTTGGGCCACGTCCTACGGCGTCTACTTCGCCGTGCGTGACAATAGTCTGGAGGTGGCGGGCTATCCCGACTTCGGGTACAAGTACGATTTCCTGTACAAATACGATGCGGACGGCAATGAGCTCTGGAGGCGCGTGATCGGCCTGAGCGGGGGCTGTACGCAGGATATCAGTGCCGATGCCACCGGTGTCTATGTGGCCGGGTCCACCTCTGATGCCTTCATTCGCAAGTTCGATACCGACGGGAATGAGGTATGGACCCGCCTGTTCGGAAGCGAGGCGAGCGAGTGGGTTTTTGACATCTCGCTCTCCCGCGGCAGCATCTACGTCGCCGGGTGTACGTGGGGCGTGCTCCCCGGTCAAACCAGCCAGGGCGGGGGTGATGTCTTCGTTTGCCGCTATGACACTGATGGGAACCAGGACTGGGTGCGGCAGCTCGGGAGCAGCCTCGAGGACGATACGGTGGCAATGGCCGTCAGTGACAGCGGGATATACCTGGGTGGAAGGACCTATGGGGCCATGCCCGGCTGCTCCAGCCAGGGCGGCTGGGACGCCTACCTGGGACGCCTGGCGGACAGCGACACATTGGGCCAGCGGGTCAGCACACTGCCGGCCTCTGAGGTGACCACCGGCGAAGCAGTGTTGAATGGCCAGCTGGATGCGCCGGGCAGGTGCGGTCTTGCAGCGGTCGCCAGCGGTTATGATCACGCCCTTGCCGTGGGCTCCGATGGCACCCTCTGGGCCTGGGGTGACAACACGTACGGGCAACTGGGTCTTGGCAGCTGCAGCAGCAGTCCGGAGCCCTCCGCCGTTGGAGATTCGGCCGACTGGGTGGCCGTGTCAGCCGGGGCGGACCACTCTCTGGGGGTGCGGTCCGACGGCACACTGTGGGCGTGGGGCTGGAACGGGTTGGCCCAGCTGGGGCTGGGCTTCGCCAGCTACAGTGTGGCGACGCCGACTCAGGTAGGCCACGGAACTGACTGGGTGGCGGTCTCCGCCGGATATGGTCACTCACTGGGACTGCGTTCTGACGGTACCCTCTGGTCATGGGGATGTGACGCGTATGGTCAACTGGGTTTCAGCGCGCAAGGCTTGACGACAGACCCAACCCGGGTAGGGAGCGACATGGACTGGGTGATGGTATCTGCCGGATTGGAGCACTCTCTGGGAGTGCGCGCCGATGGGACTCTCTGGACCTGGGGCTGCAACCAGCGCGGTGAGTTGGGCCGGGGCAATGTCACTTCTGGAGAGTCGACACCGGCCCAGGTAGGCCAGGCCAACAACTGGGTGATGGTGTCCGGCGGAGGAGCCCACTCGATGGGGCTGCAGTCGGACGGGAGCCTCTGGGCCTGGGGTGATAACTCATGTGGGCAGTTGGGGCTGGGCGACTTCACCCGGAGGACGTCTCCAACTCAGGTGGGGGGTGACACGAACTGGGTAACCGTGTGCGCGGGCGGGCATCACTCTCTCGGGCTGCGCTCTGACGGTACTCTGGCAAGCTGGGGCTCCAACGAGGATGGCCAGCTTGTGCCGCCAGACAGCATCACCACCTGCACGGAGCTGTCCGCCAGGAGGCACTACTGTCTTGGGCTCCTTTCCGATGGCTCTGTCTGGTCCTGGGGCAACGGACGCGGCCTGTACCGGGTGTCAGACAACTGGTGGTACTGCGACGTGTACTTCGAGTGGGGCTTGACAGATGGGTACGGAGACACGGCGCAGGGGCGGCGCATGTGCGGCTCAGGCAGCTTCAGCGCCAGTATCGCCGGTCTAACTCCGGGAACCACCTATCACTTCCGAGCGGTGGCGGTCGGCGATGGCGTCTCCGTTGGTGGTGACATGACCTTCACCACCGCTGAAATGCCAGATAGACCACCGGACCGGCCGATGGGCCTGTCGCCCATCGACGGGGAGTGCGGCCTTGGTGTTGGGCCAACCCTGGAGTCGTCGGCCTTCTCGGACCCCGATGCCAGGGATACCCATGCCGCCTCGCAGTGGCAGGTGAGCCGCACGTCCGCGGGCTACACCTGCCCCGTCTTCGACAGCTGTGTTGACAACGTGAACCTGTGCCGGGTTACGGTTCCTTCCGGGTGCCTGGACTACCTCACCACGTACTATTGGAGAGTGAGGCACCAAGATGGCCGGGGGTCCTGGTCCGACTGGTCGGCCGAATCCTGGTTCACCACGGTTGCCGCTCCGTCCTTACCCCCGACGGTGGCCACTGCTGAGGCCACTTGTATCGGGAGTGGATCCGCCACTCTGAACGGAGACCTGATCTCGCTGGGATCGGCCGAGAATGTGACCGTACTGTTTGTCTGGGGGACCGCTCCGGGTGGGCCTTATTCCTGCGAAACCGCCGGGGCGATCCGGACTGAGGGTGGGGCCTTCTTCGTCAACCTGGGGGGCCTGGCCCCGGGAACAACGTACTACTACCGCGCCGGCGCCGTGGGCGACCTGATGGGATATGGCGCCGGGCAAAGCTTCACCACGGCTGTCTTCGTGACACCGCCCGTCGGTCAGGCTGCCACTCCCGGCGACTCTGCGGCTGACCAGACTCCCGCCCCGGCGCGGCTGTGGCTCTACGCGGTGGCTGTGGTGGGAGGGTTCCTGGGGCTGGCCGTGGCGGGGTGCCTCGCCGCCTGGCTGCGGGCTCGCATGCTGGGCTGATGGCCTCCTTCGCGGCGTGGCTGCGGGCTCGCATGCATTGACGCCGGGTCTGCTCGTGCCGGGTGCGTGACTAGCCGCCCGCCGGCTGGTCGCGCCCCGCTACCTCAGCCCCAGCGCTTTGAACAGCGCCTCGACCTCGGCCGGGCGCATCTCGCGCCACTTCCCCTCGGGGAGCCCCTCGAGGGACAGCGGGCCCAGCTGCGTGCGGATGAGGTCGACGGCCCGCAGGCCCAGCGCTTCGCACATGCGGCGGACCTGCCTCTTCCAGCCC